>JBBFKY010000001.1:594805-664509 GCA_037481875.1 Desulfosoma sp.
GAACACCGTGAATGGACTGGGTCAACTCCTCACGAACGCGATCGATGCGTTGCGTCAGTTCCTCTCGGATGCCGTCAATACGTCTGCTCTGATCCACCAGATGGGCGTTGAGATCGTCAAGGCGTTTGTGCACGGCTTCCAAGTGTGTTCTCATCTGTGACTGTTCCCGTCGGATGTGATCCAGCTCGGGCACAATCAGCTCCTGTAGGGCCGCGCGAATGGCTTCTTTTATCTCCATACCCTACGCCTCCCGTCACCTTTATCTTTCCTCCACGTGTTCTCAATCCTAAAAGGGAAGATGTGCCGTCGTCAAGAAGCCCCGCTTCTCATTTGCCTACACTAGCGTTTCCTGGCTAATTTACAAATTTATCCATGTTCTGGTCTGTTAGGATGAGGCGAGCCACGCCCCTACCTTGAGACGGCATGAACGACGATGTATTGAGACTTTTTGGACAAATTCCTAGACGGCATCCGGCCGGGTTGCTTTTTTCAGGAGACCTAGTGGGGCAATGCAACGTTCGAGAATTTTATCTCTGGCACGGTCGATTCCGATGTGTTGATGTTCCTGGTGCAAGGCAACCAGCATGGCGGCCATTTCATGAAACTTTTGTTTGCCTTGCTGGCGGGCCGCTTCAATGAGTTCCCAATTTTGGAACTTCTTAAATTTTTGAAAGGCCTTAAGAATTTCAGGAAACATCAATCGCGTGAAAGGCCTGAGAAATGCCACGTAAAAGGCGAGGGCGGCGCGGTTCTTGTCTTCAATAATGTGTGTGAGAAGCCCCTTGTCGTCGGTGTCGGCACACAGGTCTTTGAGCACCCTGGCATAAATTTCAATAGGAGTGTTTGAGTAGGAAGCGACAATATCGTGCCACATATGGCCGCGAAAGGCTTCTTCGTGAAACTCGCCCAGTTCATGGTAGATCCACGTGTGGAGCTGGTTTCGAGCGATGGTTTTGAGTTGGTCGGCGTATCGCGCGGGGTTTCGAGCCACATCGGCCACATTGAGGTCGTAGACAGCAAAGGCGAAAGCAAGGGCCGATCGGGCGGAAGGCCTCATTTCAAAGATTTGATCCCACAGAAAGGCGAGCATGGGTTGGCGGCGTATGTAAATGCGAGGTCCTTGCCTCATGGCGGGTGCCGCAAACACGTCCCGGACCAGCTCCTCCGCAACGACAAACACAACGGCGCCGTCTATTTCCCAGGTTTCTTCAATGGTTCCAAGAAAAAAACTGGGCCTCAACCCTTCCACGAACCCCGCTCCATAAACCATTCCCGTGCCCGCCAGGAGGTCGTTGACGGCCTCCACATCAAAGGGATCCACAGTCATCCCATTCACAACCAAAGGCTGAAAATTCTTTTCCATCCAGGGATCCCACGAAGATTCCCTGTGTTCGATCCATTCCAAAAGCACCGAAGGTTCGGGCTCCGCCCAAGGCAAAAGGCCCTTTTCCCATTTGAACAAATCTCGAAGCCGAAGAACCAGGCCGCATAGGGAAAAGGTGCCGGCATAGTTGGCTTCGGCGATAAGGCAATTGGCCAGGACCTGTTCTTGAAGTTTTATAAGGGTTTCCATGGAAAGCGCCGCTTTGTGCTAAAAGTTTTCCCGCCAGTTAGACTCGACTGAGTATAACGCGTGCAAGGCGAAAGAAAAGATGTGCGCAAATCCACTTTGGAAAACCTGTGGCGCTCGAAGACGTTGAGCGAGATTGACCTTTGCTGATGGCGCTGGAAGCTTGTCCTTGAGTTTAGTTAAAATGAGCCGTTGCAGGCCACGACGAAGAGGCGATGCACCGCTTGGCTCCTACGCTCCAAGATCTTTGCTTTCCTGGGAGCTCGTGACCTCCACCTGCCGTTTATGCGGATGGAATGCCCGTGTTTCCAGGGATATATTGTCGGTTGCCCTTTCCATGTCGAGCGGGCTGATATGTCTGCCCCTACAGATGGGACACCGGCAAAAACCTGCAAGCTTGTCCCAAAATGAAAAAAGACCTCGGCTTACCCGGAAGCTCGATTCCAGTCACGCTCATGATGGGCGCGGGAAGCCCCTGCGTTCAGGAATAAAGACTCGGCCCCCCTTGGGGAGCGGACCGATATGTCCGTCCCTAAGGCATTGAGGCACGAGAATCCTTTGGAACGGACGTACCGGTGCACCACGCATAGGGTACAGGCAGAAACCCACAAGCTTGCCTTTCAATAAACGGTAAAATCGGGTCGACCCCCATGAATGACGCTGATTTTCTCAACGTTTTAAAGGCCTTTGGATTGCTCTGGAGCGGATACCGCAAGGTGCGCAAAGGGGCGAAAAGACGTTTGACCGCCTTGATGACAGCGCGGGGACTATTTACCGTGACGGACCTTCTGGATCGGTGCTCCGAAGATGGGCGTCTTCGGGAAGAGGTGCGACGCGCTCTGGCGGTTCCCATCAGCCGATTCTTTCGAGATCAAAGGCTTTGGCTTGTTTTGGAAACGCAGGTGCTTCCCGGTGTTTGCACCTGGAGCGGGGAGACGCTTCGCGTGTGGTGTGCAGGATGCGCTCGCGGAGAAGAAGTCTACAGCCTGAAAATTCTTTGGCACGAATGGGCGCACCATGCTGCCCTTGTTCCGAGGTTGGAACTGTGGGCTACGGATTTCCACGAAGGAATGTTGGAGCCGGCCAAACATGGCGTTTATCACCGAAGCAGCCTCAAGGAGGTTTCCGCGCAGCGTCAAGCGGCGTGGTTTCGCCCCCTACAGGGGGACCTTTTCGCTGTTGCCGATGAACTCAAGCAGGATATTCACTGGCAATGTCACGACTTGGTGACGGAAAACCCTCCGGCTCACGACTTTGATCTTGTGTTTCTTCGAAACAATCTTTTGACGTATTATGAAGGTGCCGTGCAACACAAAGCGTTCGAGGTCATCGTGGCTTCTCTTGCGGAAGGAGGGTTTCTGGTTGTGGGCAGTCGTGAAAAGCCGCCTTTGGGTTCATGGCCTTTGCTTCCATGCGCTGCAGACACCCACCTCTTTCGAAGAGTGCCTTTTCTTAATGATTTTTCCTGACAAGGAGGCTTTCTTGAAAGTCACTGCCTATGGTGCGGCCGGATGTGTCACCGGTTCCTGTTTTCTCGTAGAAACCGACCAGCGGTTTCTTGTGGACTGCGGCCTGTTTCAAGGCGGTCAGGCCATGGATGCATTGAATCGACAACCTTGGCCCTTCGATCCGGCCGATCTTCAGGCGGTGCTGCTCACCCATGCGCATATCGACCACAGTGGTCGTTTGCCGAAACTGGTCAAGGATGGTTTTCGAGGTCCCATTTACACCACGGCCCCTACGGCGGCCCTGAGTCGTATTCTTCTTTTGGATTCCGCTCATATTCAGGAAATGGAAGCCGAATGGAAGACTCGAAAGAACTTGAGAAAAGGCCGAGAGGCGGTTTCGCCCTTGTACACCACGGAGGATGCCGAAAAGACCGTCAGCCTTTTTCATCCGGTCTCTCAGAATGAGTTTCTGAGCTTATCCGACGCGGTTCGTGTCAGGTTTCGAAATGCAGGCCATATTCTAGGATCTTCCATCTTGGAACTCTGGAAAGAGGGTTCGAACCAGGCCTTAAAGATCGTTTTCTCCGGGGATATCGGCCGAAAGGATCAGTTGATTGTCAAGGATCCGGATCCGATTTTTGAAGCCGACGTCCTATTTATTGAATCCACCTACGGCAATCGGCGCCATCGGGGTTTTAAAGAGAGTGTGGCGGAACTGGCCGAGGCCGTACGTTACAGCTATGAACATGGCCAAAAGGTTTTGATTCCGGCCTTTGCCGTGGAACGGACTCAGGAAGTGCTTTATGTTCTGGGGCAGCTCTTTCGTGAAGGCACCATCCCTCGTCTTCCCGTATATCTGGACAGTCCCTTGGCCATCGCCGCCACGGAAATTTTTCGGCAAATGGCACATGAGTTTGACGAGGAAACCCAAGAGATCATCAATCAAGGCCAAGATCCCTTTGATTTTCCGGAACTGGTCTTTTCTCGAACGGCTCAGGATTCCCAGGCCTTGAACGAACTCAAAGGCCCGGCGATTATCATCGCCGGAAACGGCATGTGCACGGCGGGCCGCATCTTGCACCATCTGAAACATAATCTATGGCGTCGCGGTTGTTCTTTGGTCATTGTCGGGTATCAGGCCGAAGGATCCTTAGGACGACGCCTCATCGAAGGGGCGAAAACCGTCAGGATTTTTGGGGAAGACATCATGGTGCGTGCCAAAGTCTTTACCATCGGCGGCTTTTCGGCCCATGCCGACCAAGAGGAGCTTCTTCAATGGCTTTCCCATTTCACCAACCCGAAACTCCAGGTGGTGGTGATCCACGGTGAAAAAGACATCGCCGCTGTTTTTGCCCAAACGGTTCGTGAGCGGTTGAAGTTTGAAACCATTGTTCCTTCTATAGGCCAGATCCTACTCTTTGAAGAAGCTGTACAGCCGACGATAGCCCCTGCGGTCGTGCATCCTCACTGGGACAAAGTCCTAGCGACGGTAGAAGCCCGAGTTGCCGCCGCACGACGCCGCCTGGAATCCTGGGCGGACCGGTTAGATACCGACGCTCGGGAAGAATTGGAAGCGGCTGTTCGCGTGTTCTTACGAACCCTGGAACGTTATGCGGGAAAAGCCTAAAAGGGGGTGCAATCTTAAGGAGCGAGCCGTGCAGGGGGAAATGGAAAAGTGGTTGGAGCATCGGGAACGAAAGATCCTGGAAGCGCAGTTAGCGCAGGCTCTTGAGCAGGTTCCACCGTCGTGTCGGGACAGGGTGCGGGATCTTCTTCAGGAAAGAGCGCAGCTACGTCGTTGGGAACACGGTGGCTCCTTTGTGGTGTTTCCTTTTGATGACGGCTGGCTTCCTTTGGATCGAGCCGTTGAGCGCCTTGTGGAGTCTTGGTGTCAGGATAAGGGAGGTGTCTCCATGGAAAGGAAGGTGGGCGATAAGGTTGTGGTCCTCGTTCAAGGCGACATCACTGAAATGGACACTGAGGCTATTGTGAATGCCGCCAACGCCGATTTGATTCTAGGAGGTGGTGTGGCTGGGGCCATACGGACTAAAGGAGGGCCGGAAATCCAGGAGGAATGTAACCGCATCGGGGGCACTCACGTGGGCGGTGCTGTGGTCACCACCGGTGGGCGCCTCAAAGCCCGCTACGTCATTCACGCCGTGGGCCCTCGATGGGGCGAAGGCAACGAAGAAGAAAAACTCAGGCAGGCCACCATGAACAGTTTGCGCCGGGCGACGGAAAAAGGGCTGCGGTCCATGGCGTTTCCGGCCATCAGCACGGGTATTTTTGGATTTCCTAAAGATTTGTGCGCCAAGATCATGCTGGAAACCGTGCTGCGTTTCTTGGCCGAAGAGGACACAAGCCTGGAACGGGTGGTTTTTTGCTTGTGGTCTCAGGAGGATCTAAATCTTTTTCAAAAGACGCTGCAATCTTTATGATCCATAGGGACCGATGCATGTCCGCATTCCTCTAGGGTCTCTCCGATAATTTGGAATGCATTGTTCCAGGCTGCACTCTGAGCACACGGCGCGCCGTACCCCTACCACCCTTGCTATTGTTGGGAGCGCGGGCCTTTGGCCCGCTCCTTGGACGCAAGGGCGGCCCGGGCTCTCGGAGCAAGGATGCCTTGCGGCCAGGTCCTTAAGCTGCGGGAAGGCGTAAGCCGTCCTCAGGCTGAAGCACTTTTAAACTGGAAAGCAGCGTGTCGTAATCGGTGTCAGTGAGGGGTAGCAGGTCGACGGAAGGGGCGAAATGCACGAGGGAACTAGTTCGGGGTTCAAAGATCTTTCCCGCTTGAAGAACAGGTTGCGGCAAGCGGTATCGAAAACCATGCCCCAGGTCCAAAATCAGGTCCAAGGATTCCTCATCTTCCAAAAGGGCGACCAAGAGAACGTTGTGCACAAAAGCTCGACCGCGCAGGTGCTTTTGCCCCACTGCGTCGTTGTAAACCTCCAGGATGCCCTCGGTAAGTCTCACGGAACGATTGAGAGGCGTGACCAGGTAAGAGTCTTCAATAAGATAGGTGCCTTCTCGAAAAGGAATCGAAACTGCCATGGTCGGCTCCTGACTCATTGGAATTGGGGGGCGGACCCATGGGACCGCCCGTACAGGTGAAGGCGGATGGACCGAAACGAGAATCGGCATTGCCGCATTCTTTGCGCAAAATCATGGACCATGCCCCTACCAACGTCTCCTTGTCTGGGCGTACCGATGCGAGCGCCCGAAAACGTCCCCCTGCCGGATGTTTTGGCGCGGACATACCGGTCCGCCCCTACGGAGTTTGGGAGTGGCCCATGGCCAATGGGGCCGGCTCGGTGGTCGGGGTCAGTATTGTGGGCGGTCGCATGGGGTCTCCCCTAGAGGTTCATGTCGAAGTCAACTTAAAACAGCCCTTGGCTCAAGGCAAGCAGTGTTGTCACCATCCTCTGCATCACGAAATCAGGACCGTTTCCAACCCATGAAACCATCTTTCCCACCCACGCTTTCACGACTGCGGCCTTCGGAATTGGACTCGACGTCTCTCAGTCTTCGACGATCTTTTTCAAGAAGGCATTTTTCTTGGAAGAGAAGGCGTCCCGCCCGCACCAATGGCCGGCTGAAGGCCCTCGCTTCCAGCAAAACCATCGCCTTTTGCTTTTCTGAGACAGGTTCTTGCGCGGCCCTTTTTCAACAGACCGTTCGCCTTTTTCCAAGGGACACAAGGCCCGCTTCACCACGCCACCAGCCCGTGCTTTCACGAGGTTACGACCTCACGATTGACGTTTCACGATTTCACGATTTCACGACGATGGAGGAAAACGTGCACAACGGAGAACTCAATCGCATTTTGGCCGCCCTTGGGGCCAAGTACCGAACAGAAACAGTTGAAGTCAAAATCGGTTCGGACACTCTACGTATTCTGCAAATGGCCGATTTTGAAGACTACGTCGGGGAATTGGCCCAAAGGGATTATCTCACTTTAGAAGACCTGCCTTTGTGGGCCAAGGTTTGGGAAGCTTCCTTTGTCATGGCGAGCTACTGGGCGCATCAGCCTGTCGTTCCAGGCCGTCGCATCCTGGAAATCGGCACAGGGATCGGTGTTCTTGGGGTTTTTATGGCCTCCAAGGGCCATCGGGTCACCTTGTCCGACATCAATGAAGATGCTTTGCTGTTTGCCAAGGCCAACGTGCTTTTGAACGGCTGCGAACGTGTCGCAGATGTGCAGCGGATAGACTGGAACGACACCTTTGTCGGAGAACCGTATCATGTCATCGTGGGTTCGGAAGTGGTTTATGACCGCGCCACGTATCCGGCTCTGGTACGATTCCTGGACCAGGCTCTGGTTCCTGGCGGCACCATCTTTCTTGCCAAAAACACCCAACTTCAAGCTCCGGGTTTCTTTGCCGAGCTGGTCACTCGATTCGCCTACAAGGAAAAGATCATTCCATTTGAAGGCCATGACGAGATTTCCGGTGTAGCGCTTTACGCTATTCGACGCCGTGGTGAAACGATGCGATCCTGAACAATGGATAAAAAGGCATGGGTATGGATTCAAGGGTGAAGCAGCCGGGTTTCGTTTTTAAAGAGTGCGTTCCTTCGAAGCGAGGGTGCGTGCCTGCGGTGGTGCATTCCCCGACAAGGTCTGCAGCGTTCGGTCATGGCAGCCCTGGGGTCGTGATCTGTTGTCATGGGCTCTTGAGCGCGAAAGACAGCCCGAAATTTGTGCAAATGGGCGAAAGATTGGCCGAGGAGGGGCTCTGGGTTCTTCGTTTTGACTTTACGGGCTGCGGTGAAAATACATGCAGCTTTAAAAGAAGCCTGTTGGAGACCCGGTTGGATGATCTTCAGAGTGTGGTGGATTGGGTTTGCGGGCCGAATCGTCCTTGGGGAGATCGACCCGTAGTGGGTCTTTTCGGGTCAAGCCTTGGAGGGTTTCTGAGTTATGTTTTTTCTGGGCGTTTTCCTGAAAGGATAAAGGCTACAGCTGTGTGGGCGGCTCCGGCTCGATTGCATGACATCGGTGCCGGTTCAAATCGTAGACCTTTGGAACTGGAACCCGCTTGGCCGTCCAAGCTTCCTCTGGGAACCCCGAACTCCATAGATGCCCTGCCTTCTGTTTCCAATGTGCTCGTTCTACACGGCACAAAGGATGAGTTGGTTCCGTGGCACCATGCCACGGTCTTGTATCGAGCGGCCTCGGAGGAAAAACGGCTGATTCTTTTGGAAGATGCCGATCACCGGTTGACCGATGCCCAAGTTCGAGCCAAGGCGACGGAGCTGACGGCCTCTTGGTTGTTTTCCAAGCTCATGGAAAGGTAAAAGGCTGAAACACATTTCTATTCGGTGAGGAGTAGGAGTTGTCTCTTGACCCTTTGATTGAGCAGGACTTTGTGGCCATCGACTTTGAAACGGCGAACCCGGATCGGAACAGCGCCTGCGCCGTCGCCATCGTCAAGGTGCAGGATCATCAAATCGTTCGTCGAGCCTTTCGATTGATTCGGCCTCCGACGCCCAACTTTGTCTTTACCTATATTCACGGCATCACGTGGAAGGACGTACGGCATGAGCCCACTTTTAAAGAAATTTGGCCGGAACTGGAAGAGCTGACTCAAGGGGCCTTCTTTTTTGCAGCCCACAACGCTTCCTTTGATCGATCTGTGCTGCAGGCATGCTGTGCCACCTACAATCTACCCATGCCTTCCATACCTTTTGTTTGCACCGTCCAACTGGCTCGGCGTTGCTGGCGTCTTTATCCCACCAAGCTACCCGATGTCTGCCGTCATCTGGGCATCGACCTAAGGCACCACGACGCCGCCTCCGATGCAGAAGCCTGTGCCCGAATCGTCCTTCATGCCAGAGGCATCGAGCCTTGACACACAGGCTCAGTTTCCAAGAAAACGGCACCCATGCTGTGTTTCCACAGATCAAAAACAAACAAGGCTATTTGAGAACGAATTTTTCATCTGGGAACGCGAGCCTTTGGTTCACTATTTTCACGAGGCGTTCCGACCGCATGATCAGCGGGCCAGAGGTCTACGTTTCCGTAAAATGGGACGTATCAGATTCGTCGGGGCACGATGTACCGTGCGCCGACCGTAAAGGCATTCTCACGGTGGTCCTTTTGCGTTCTTGGACGGCTTTCCGGCTTCAGGTCGCAATTAGAATATTGTTTCAGATCAGGGAAATTACATGCACAGCGCAGGAAATGCAGGGATCATAGCAGCGAATGATCTTTTCGGCTTCCCTGCGCAGAACATCAGTCGGCTCACTCGCGAAGCTTTCGAGAAACAGGCGCAGATCCATTTCCATATGGGCCAGATTTTGCGATGTGGGTGGGATAATGGTGCAGCTTTCGATCCGTCCCGTGCTGCCGACTCGGTAACGATGCATGAGACTGCCTCGAGGGGCCTCGGTGATCCAGACCGCTTCCCCTTCCACAGGTTCGTAGGGGACAAAGGCCCGATCAGGTTCTTCATAGTCGGCAATAATTCTTAGGGCCTCATAAAACGCATAAGCCAATTCCACGGCTCGAGCCACAATGGCCATGCGCGTGTTTCTTATGGGAACCGAAATGCCGGCATCTTTCAGAGCGCTTTGAATGGCCGTTGGAAGTTTGGCGTGATTGAGGTTAAGGCGGGAAAGAGGTCCTACCATGTAAGGGGTCTGAGACCCGTCGCGGATCCTACCGGCATGAAGCGCCGTGGAATGGGAAACCTGAAATTCGATGACGGTCTCAAGAAAGGCGTCCATGGAAAATGTCTCACCGGTGGAAAAGCCCATGGTCCCTTCGTTCATGGGGTATTCTTCATCGTGGACAAGAGACACCCACACCGTGTCCCATGCCGTTTCCGGAAAAGGAAGGGAAGCCGCCCAAGAAATTTCCTTCAGTGACTCTTCATAGGCGGTCTCCAGTTTCGGTGCCAGGGATAGCAAGGCTTTCTTTGACGGTGTGCGCGTAAAGCCACCAACACGGACGGACACAGGATGCACGGATCGTCCGCCGAGAACGGCCAGAAGTTCATTGCCCAATTTTTTGAAGCGAACGCCTCGCGCCAAGATGGATTGCTCGTTTTTGGATTCCCAAGCACTGTTGAGGCCGTAAAAGTCGGGACCATTCAGCAGATACATGTGCAGGGCATGGCTTTCGATCCATTCGGCGCAATAAAGAAGACGCCTCAGGTCTCGAAGAGGTTTTTCCACCTGGATGCCGAAGATTTTTTCCAAGGCATGCACCGACGACATCTGGTAAGCCACCGGACAAATGCCGCAAATTCTCGCCGTAAAATCCGGAACATCTTCATGAGGGCGACCGATCAGAAAGGCTTCGAAAAACCGAGGTGCCTCATGAATAGTGACGTGGACCTGAGTGGGAGCTCCGTGACGAATCTCGATAAAGATTCCCCCTTCACCTTCCACTCGAGCCAGTGATGGAACGTGGATGATCTTACGATCGGCTTTCAAGGCGTGCCTTCCTGAAAGTATAGGTGTTCATTTTGTCCAGAAGAGCCTGACATTCCCTGGCGTTAAGCCCCATCTTTTCAAACCACGCGAGAAGCCCATCCACGTTGGCATCTTCTTTGGGACCAAAGCAGCCGTAGCAGGGTCTTTCCAGGGAAGGGCATAAAGCCTCACAGCCGGCCCGAGTCACGGGCCCAAGGCAAGGCTGCCCCTGAGACACCAAAAGGCAGGGAATGCCATGCCTTTTGCACTCCATGCACACACTGTATCCGCGAAGCATGGGGCGTCTTCCCAGCAGGAAGGCCACCAAGGTTTCGGAAAGGGCCTGAGTGGTGATGGGACATCCGTAGAGCTCATAGTCCACGTGGACATGTTCGCTGATGGGTGTGGATGTGGACAAAGCCTGAACAGCTTGAGGTGATGGATAGGTTGAGGCTTTATAAGACGCTAGGTTCGCCCAGTTTCTTAAGGCCTGCAGGCCGCCGGAAGTGGCGCAGGAGCCCATGGCAATCAGGTGTCGAGATCTTTCCCGGATTTCCACAATCGTGTTTCTTTGTCGCGGCACAGAGACAGATCCTTCCACCAAAGCCAAGTCCAGCGTTCCCCGCAGGGGCTTGTCCATCGCTTCAGGGAAATAGGCCATTTCGAACAGGTCCACGAGCCGCACCAGGTCGTCTTCCAGATTGAGGACGGTGAGCTGGCAACCGTCGCAGGAAGTCAATTTAAAAATACCGAGCCGAGGTTTTTTCATGGCTTTTTGGCCTTTTGTCACATTCGAACCCGTGAGTGTGAAAACGCAGATCAAATTTCACGAACGTCCCAAAACATTTCGATATCGCTCAGGCGAAAGATAGGGCCGTCTTTGCATACGAACTTCGGCCCGAGCAGACAGTGGCCGCAGAACCCGGTACCGCAGTTCATGTTTCTTTCCGTGGACACAAAAATTTTTTCCGAAGGAACGCCCTTGGCGGTGAGATCCCTGGCCAGAGAGGTCATCATCACTTCCGGCCCGCACATGAAAACGACGCTTCGCAATGGATCCAGGGAAAATTTCTTGAAAAGAACCGGAATCAACCCCACTTCCCCTTTCCAGTATTCTTCGGGGTCCGCCTTGTCCACGGTCAGATACACCTGAAAAATGTCCTTGTATCGAGGGAACTCGTCCCGAAAGATAATATCCTTGGGGGTTTTGGCACCGTAGAGAAGAATCTTTTTACCGGGCAGACTAGGACATGTGGAGAAGGCACCACGGGAACTTTCGAGGACAATATGGCGAATGACGGATCTCAGCGGGGCAATGCCCAATCCTCCTGCGATGATCATCAGGTCGCGGTCTTCGACCTCATCGAGAGGCCAGTGGTTTCCAAAGGGGCCTCTCATGCCGATTCCATCTCCAACGTTGAGCTTAGAAAGATGGGTGGTCACATCGCCTGCAATTCGAATGGTGTGCAGGATTTCCCTATCCTTGGGAGCGGAACTGATGGATATGGGAGCTTCCCCGATGCCGGGAAGGGACAGCATATTGAACTGGCCCGGTTGAAACGTATAGCTTTTGGCGATGTCCCGGCTGGTAATCTTGAGGGCACAGCTAAAGGTATCCCGGGTTTCCTTTTTGATCCAGCGAATGGTCGTTTCAAAAGGAAGCATGGCGTCATAGGTCATGGCGTGCTCCTTGCCGATGCAAGGGCTTTGCATTCTTCTGTGATGTCGATACCCACCGGACACCAGGTGATACAGCGTCCGCAGCCGACGCATCCCAAGGTCCCGAATTGATCGACCCAGTAAGCCAGCTTGTGAGACACCCAATGTCGAAAGCGGGCTCTTCGCGACGGCCGAAAGTTGCCTCCATGCACCCTGGCGAAATTGACCGAAAAGCAGGAATCCCAGGTTCGGATTCTTGTGGAGGACACAACGCTTGATGTCTTGGAAACCCACGCCAAAGGAACCTTGTCATGAGTTGTTGAGCAAAAACATGTGGGACACACCTGTGTGCAATTCCCGCAGCCAAGGCATCGAATGGCCGTTTCGGCCCATCGGGGGTGCTCCAGGTGGTTGAAGATGATGCGAGGCAGATCCTTCACCTGAATCATCTTGGGTATATGCTTGATGCAGTATTCCATTCTTTGAAACTTTTCGGTTTGGTGCTTTTCGTCGGCATGGGTGAGTTGGATGCCTCGAAGGAGATCTTTGGCTTTCTGTGAAGAGATTTCCACAAGGAAGGCATTTTCAAGTTCCGTGAGCGCGATGTCATAACCACAGCGGGCTTCAGGACCTGTGCCCACGGAGTGGCAAAAGCACTGTTCGCCGGGGCGAACGCAGTTCACAGCTACAATAAAGATATTGTTTCTAACCGCCTCGTAGCGGCGGTCCTTAACAGGCCCTTTAAGGAAAACCTTATCGAGAATGTGAAGGGCTGCCAAATCGCAGGCTCGCATGGCGAAAAACGCCAAAGGTTTCAGTGCAGGCGCTCCTGATGTCGGCAGCATCTGAAGTCGCCCCCTGGATCTTTTAGCAATGTATTCTTCGCGCACGGCAGGATGAAGAAAACGTTTAAAAGAATCAGGGCCAAGGGAGAAGGAGAAAAGAAGGCTTCCGTCGCCGGGGTCGAGTCGATAAAACCCTGGAGCCTGCCGATCTTCAAAGGACAGGGGCATGTCCTGGAAAGTATCCAGTTCCTCGAGGACCACGACACCGGCCTTCACCTTAGGACCAATAATTGTAAAGGCGTCATGCAGAGCATCGAAGAGCCGGGGAAGGTCTTGTTTTGGTATCGTCGCTGTAATCATGGAAGACATTCCCCCTTATCGGCTCGTATCAAAAATTAAACTCACTAAAACATGCAGCCTTCGGTTCGGCAAGTCCTCTCAAGGCTCGCCCGGCATTGTTCCGCACATTTTCGAGCGTTCTCATGAAATACCTTCCTCCTCAACAGAGGAACCTCGGTGTCCTTCTTGTCTGCGCCCGGTAGAGGCGGACCGATGTGTCCGTCCCGTTTTCAACGACGGTTTCTGACCATTCCCTCCGTGTCGATTGTCACACGTCAACGGTGCACCAATTTTTCACACAAAACGGAAAAGGTCGGAAACGGGCGGTGCGAAGATATAGAACAGCAACACCACATTGTGGGACGCTTCCGCAGCATCCCGGTTTCATCGGCGCATTTCATGCGCCCTACGGTGCGGGTTGAAGTATTCGGTCAAGCCGTGAGATTTGGATTGGTTTGATTGGCGCATTTCATGCGCCCTACGGTGCGGACGCTTCAATTCCACGAACCTTCAATTGTTTCAACATCGTGGCGGCATGGTGAACGGCGCGCACAGATTCGGGAAGCCGATAACGACCGATACATTGTAGTCTGTAGGGCGCATGGAGGCGAAGCCGAAATGCGCCATCTCCCGGAATGCATGGGTGCATTGCTTACGGCCGACGGTTTCATCGGCGCATTTCATGCGCCCTACGGTGTGGATGCCCCAATTCCACGAAGCTTCCTGTGTTTCAACATCATGGCGGCATGATGGGCGGCGCGGAGAGGTTCGGGAAGACGATAACGACCGATACATTGTAGTCTGTAGGGCGCATGGAGGCGAAGCCGAAATGCGCCATCTCCCGGAATGCATGGGTGCATTGCTTACGGCCGACGGTTTCATCGGCGCATTTCATGCGCCCTACGGTGTGGGCTTTTACCGGAGCGTCATACAATGGTCCGAAAGTCGCGTATCATCGGCGCATTTCATGCGCCCTACGGTGGGGGTTGAAATATTCGGTAAAACCGTAACATTTGGATTGTTTTGATTGGCGCATTTCATGCGCCCCGCGGTGTGGATGGTCCAATTCCACGAAGCTTCCTGTGTTTCAACATCGTGGCGGCATGATGGGCGGCTCGCAGAGGTTCCGGAAGACGATAACGACCGATACACTTTTCCACAAGCTGAAGAGCCGAATCACAGTCAGCCAAATGACCTGGGGAAACATAAAGGGGTTTGACTCCCGTTTTGGATCGGTACACGTAGCCGACCTGCATACCTTCGAGCCACAAAGGCCGTCTTTGTCCACGTTCCAGCCCCAACGGCTCATGGTCACCGCAAAGTCGTGTCTTGGCGCAGCCAACAGTTGGTTTTTCCAAAAGAACTCCCAGGTGACATGCTAGACCGAAGCGCCGTGGGTGCGCTAGCCCTTGGCCGTCGCACAAAAACACGTCCGGAGGGCGTCGAAGAAGCTCGTAGGCTTTCAAAACAGCCGGTATCTCCCGAAAACTCAAAAGCCCGGGCACGTACGGAAAGCGAATATCCGCTTGCACGTGCACCGTTTCCAAAAGCTTAAGGTCGGGCCAGGAAAACGTCATGATAACGGCGATAAGTTGGTTGGTTTCCTTGATGTAAGAGAGGTCAGCCGCACCCAGAACGGAAAAGGAAACCGGCAAGTGACGCAGGCACACCCTGCCCGCAAGCTTTTCCTGAAGGGCACGAGCTTCTTTCGGTGATAACCGATCCACGGGACCTCTATGGAGAACCTTTGTCTCGGCTCAGTGTGTGGCAGTTTCCTCGCTCACCCTTGCTGCCGACTGTCCTATCCTGAAAAAGAGCCATTGGTCCAAACGCCAGGTGCGGTGCTGTGTTACGCGCACCTTGAAAAGCCGCAGGCTCGACACACGATACATCCTCCGTCGTATTCCACGGAAGCTCCGCAATCGGGGCAGGCTCCCATCTCCTGCGTTGCAGAAGCCACATTGGCTTGAGCATGCCGGTTCAGGACCTTGGCAATGGCGTCCGTGCAGGAAAGGATCTGCTCTCCGTTTTGCCAGATGGGCGACGGGCATCGAATCCCCATGAGCTGGCGAATGATGGCCTCGATACGCACTCCAGAACGCAAAGCTAGAGAAATAAGCCGTGCTGTGGCTTCAATCTGGGAATAGGCGCAACCGCCGGCTTTGCCCATCTGAGCGAACACTTCACAAAAGCCGTATTCATCCCGATTGATGGTGACATAAAGTTTTCCACAGCCCGTATTGATGCGTTCGGTAGCCCCGATGGTCTTATCAGGGCGCGGCCTGGGCTCCACCTGACGAAATTCGGGTTTTTTCTGAATGTTAAGCACCTGCACATCTCGACTGCCGTCCCGGTAGACGGTCAGGCCCTTGCATCCGGCCTTAAAAGCCTGAAAGTAGGCGTTGTAAATGTCTTCAGGCGTCGCGCTGTTCGGAAAGTTGATGGTCTTGCTGACGGCATTGTCGGTGTATTTTTGAAAGGCCGCCTGAATACGTATGTGCCATTCGGGACCAATATCGTGAGCTGTGACGAAGACGCGGCGCACATCTTCCGGAATTTCAGAAAAAGCTTGCAGGCTTCCTCGAGCCGCAATTTTTTTCATGAGGCCTTCGGAATAGAATCTTTTCTCCTGAGCCACTTTTTGAAAAAGGGGATGCACCTCCAGGAGTTCTTCACCATCCAGCACCTTTCGAATAAAGGTGATGGCAAACACAGGCTCTACGCCACTGGAACACCCCGCCAAAATGCTGATAGTTCCCGTAGGGGCTATGGTCGTCGTGGTCGCATTCCTCATGAACGGATAGCTGCCGCCAGCTTCGGGATCATAGACGGATCCTTTGAAATTAGGAAAGTTCCCTCTTTTGGTGGCCAGATGGGCCGACGCCTCTTTAGATTCCTTTTGAATAAAAGCCATCACTTCTTCAGCTACCGCAACGGCTTCGTCGGAGTTGTAAGGAATACCAAGGGCCATGAGCATATCCGCAAAGCCCATGACGCCAAGTCCGATCTTGCGGTTGGCTAACGTCATTTCTCGAATTTTGGCCAAAGGGTATTTGTTGACGTCGATGACATTATCGAGGAAATGAACCGCTTCCCAGACGACATCCTTAAGGCGTTCGTAGTTGATGCTGCCTTCCTGAACCATATGGAACAGGTTGATGGATCCAAGATTGCACGATTCGTAAGGCAGTAGCGGCTGTTCACCGCAAGGGTTTGTGCTTTCGATTATCCCCACGTGAGGGGTAGGGTTATGGCGGTTGATGGCGTCAATGAAAATGACGCCGGGCTCCCCGTTTTTCCATGCCGACTGAACGATTTGATCGAAAACCTTGCGTGCCGACAGGGTCTTGGTGCGGGCGCCGGTTCGCGGATTAATCAGGTCGTAGTCCTCATTATTTTCCACGGCACGCATAAAGGCATCCGTGATAGCGACCGAGATGTTGAAATTGGTGAGCCGATCATTGTCGTGCTTGCAGGTAATGAACTTTTCGATGTCCGGATGATCCACCCGCAGAATGCCCATGTTGGCACCGCGTCGTCGTCCTCCCTGCTTGATGGTGTCCGTGGCCGAATCAAAAACGGTCATAAAACTCACAGGTCCACTGGCAACACCGTTGGTGCTCTTGACCACATCACCTTCAGGACGAAGCCGCGAAAAGGAAAAGCCTGTGCCGCCGCCGCTTTGATGAATCTTGGCGGCATGCTTGACGGCTTCAAAAATTTCTTCCAGCGAATCACCTACGGGAAGCACAAAACACGCCGACAACTGGCCCAGGTCGGTTCCGGCGTTCATGAGTGTGGGGGAATTGGGCAAGAAGTCCAAGGAAGTCATGAGGGCATAGAAACGCTGCGCCGTCTCCGCCGTTTCTTTTTCCGTCGCTCCGTAGAGAGCGTCCGCTTCAGCGACGGCTCGAGCCACCCGCCAAAAAAGTTCTTCCGGAGTTTCTACAGCCTCGCCCTTTTCGTCCTTTTTCAGGTAGCGTTTCTTTAAAACAACTAGGGCATTGGGGGTCAAAGGTATCGAGCTTCGAAGGGCAGAGCGTTTGGCGCGTTTCATGGTCGACTCTCCGGTCGGAACCGAGTTTCGCGACACGTCCTTGGCCTTTTCGTTGAGGGCGGCGTCTACCAAGCGTTCATCCGTCATGACTTCGTAACTCCCTTAGGCAATTCGCAAAAGACAAAATGCTGTACCAGAGATGTGGGCTCCTTATGGATAAGGGGCATCACATTGTATACGGGGATCGGTGCAATGGCAAAAAAAGAAGAACCCATTGACTCCAAAAAGTCACGGGTAAACACTTAGATTCCATGGAAAAAATAGGGATCGCCTCAAGAAGTTTTTTTTCTTTTGCAGAAGCCCTGGACGCTTGGCCCCTGGGTGTCCCGGTTTCTTTCGCCGACGGCAAGATCATTGCGCCTTGGCGCTACTAAAGGTATGTTGTCCACGTTGTAGTCCGGAACAGGTTTTCTTTTGGTCCTTCGAAGGAACGGTGATCGAATGTCTCACGTGACAGAATCCTCTAATGCTTGGCTTGTGGATACCCACGCGCATTTGGATTTTCCAGAACTTTCAACTGACTTGGAGGGGGTGTTTGAACGGTGTCGCGCGGCTGGGGTCGCCGTGATCATCAGTATCGGAATTGATGAAAAAACAAGCCGGGCCGCTGTTGAACTCAGTCGACGCTACCCGCACGTCTACGCCACGGTGGGGCAGCACCCTCACGGTGCTCACAAACTCTCGGATGAGGAACTGCAAAAGCTGGCCGATTTGGCCTCTGATCCCAAAGTGGTGGCCATTGGAGAAATGGGGCTGGATTATTACCGGGACAGACAACCGCGGCCTAGCCAAAAGGTGTGTTTGCAACAGCAATTGGAACTGGCCGTACAATGCCGAAAACCCGCAGTTTTTCACATTCGGCAAGCCCACGAAGACTTTCTCAAGATTGTGGCCCCCTATGTGGACCGTCTTCGACCCAGCGTGCTTCATTGTTTTTCCGGAGATTGGAAAATCGCCGTTCGTTGTCTGGATATGGGGTTTTATCTCTCCATTCCAGGAACAGTCACATACAAAAACGCCCAAGAGCAGCAGCTTGTGGTGCAAAAAGCTCCTTTGGACCGTCTTTTGCTGGAAACCGATGCTCCGTATCTCACCCCGGTTCCCTTTCGAGGAAAACCCAATGAACCCGCCTTTGTGCGCTACACGGCGGAAAAGATAGCGGAATTGAGGAGGTGTTCCTTCGAGGTGGTAGCCGAGGCGACCAGTCGCAATGCGGAAAGGGTTTTCGGTTTTGCCCGCTGCGTTTGAAACGTTTTTTGAATGAATCCATGCAGTAGGTCCTTTAAGAGCGTACCGATGTGTATCGCCTTGAAAACAGTTACCGACGGAATGTTTTGGAATCGTTTTCAGGCAAACATCTAGGCTGTCAAGGCTTTGAGGAAAGGCGCAAAAGTGGCTCTCTATGTTGTTCGTGAGCCGTTGGTATTGGCTTCCGCATCTCCAAGAAGAAAGGAACTTCTGGCGCAGATGGGCCTGGAGTTTCGTGTGATTCCAAGCCCTGACGAAGAGCCCGCCATCGGTTTACGGCCGGATGAAGGAGTGCGTCGATCCGCCTTGTTTAAGGCACGCACGGTAGCGCAGATGGAAACGACCTCGTGGGTTCTGGCGGCGGACACCATTGTGGTTTTGGGAGGCCATGTTTTTGGAAAGCCGTCGACGCCGCAAGAAGCCTACACCATGTTACGATCTCTTTCCGGCAGAAGCCACGATGTGTATACCGCCGTGTGTCTGACGCGAGCGGATAAAGGGTTTTGCCGGGTAGAAATCGTAAAGACTCGCGTGGAATTTCGTGAAATGACGGAAGCTGAAATCATCGCCTATGTGGGCACCGGTGAACCTATGGATAAAGCCGGCGCCTACGGCATTCAAGGGTTGGCCGGGGCCTTTGTCAAGGCCGTGTACGGCTCATACAGCAACGTTGTGGGGCTTCCCCTTGCAGAAACCCTTGGAATGCTCCAGAAAAACGGGATTATCATTCCTTCGGGGGTTGGGGAAAACCTTAAAACCGCATGGGGCGAGGGATGAGTGTCCTGAAAGCCAATCTGGCTCAAATTCATCGCAGCCTGGAAGAGGCGTGCCGTCGTAGCGGGCGGGACGTCCACAGTATCCGGCTTATCGCCGTGACCAAACAGGTTCCTGTGGAAAAGATTCGAGAAGCTGCAGCGGTAGGACTTCGTCTTTTCGGGGAAAACTATGTTCAGGAAGGATCCCGAAAGATCGAGGCTTTAAACGATCTTTCGTTGGAATGGCATTTCATCGGGCATCTTCAGACCAACAAGGTGAAAGCGGCACTTCAAAAATTTGACTGGATTCAAACCGTCGATCGCTTGTCTTTGGCCCGTGAACTGGATAAACGCGGAGGAGCGCTAGGCAAAAGGGTTCCTGTTCTATTACAGGTGCATCTGGGTGACGAGGAAACCAAGGGAGGTGTGGCTCCCGACGATCTGGAATCCTTGTTCAAATCCGTGCAAATCATGGAATGGCTTGATGTTCGGGGTCTTATGGCCGTGCCCCCTTACTTTGAAGATCCCGAGGCGGTGCGGCCCTTTTTTAGAAGCCTTCGGCAGTGGTTGGAAAGGCTACGACAACAGGCTCTGCATCCCGAGCGTCTGACGGAGCTCTCCATGGGCATGAGCCACGATTTTCATGTGGCCGTCGAAGAGGGAGCGACCTTGATACGTGTAGGTACGGCATTATTTGGACCTAGGCCGTCAAAACCGAGTGCAAGCTTGTCCCCATGAGCTTGTGGTGACCTCATTGAGATGGGCGCAACGTGGTTATCACAAAAACTTTACGGTTGACGATCCGACGAAAGGAGTGCTGTGCAGGTTTGCTGACGCCGTATTTCCGCTAGAGCCACGGCGGCGGCCACCGACGCATTTAGGGATTGCACGGGACCCGTTCCGGGTATTTTGACCAGAAAGTCGCAGGTTTTTTTCACCAAAGGTCGAAGCCCTGTGCCTTCGCTGCCCACAACCATAGCCACAGGCATGGTATACTGCATCTCATAAATGGTAGACGGTCCTTCCAAATCCAAACCCACGATCCAATAACCCACTTTCTTGAGTTCTTCCATGGCACGAACCAGATTAGTCACCTGAATCACGGGAAGATGCACCAAAGCTCCCGCCGAAGCTTTATACACGGTTCCTGTGACAGGAACGGAACGGTCTTTGGCGAAAATAACGGCTCGAGCCCCCAAAAAACAGGCACTGCGAAGGATCGCTCCAAGATTGTGGGGGTCTTGAAGGCAATCCAGCAGAAGAACGGGAGGTTGTCCGGGATCTGGCCGTGTGAGGACCGTTTCCAGACTGTGGTACTGAAAAGCTTTCAGACGAGCTGCGATACCCTGATGGTGCTCATGACCGAGACGATCGGACAAAAGACGGCGCTCCACCTTGGAAACCGGAATCCCCTTGTTCCGGGCCGATTCCAGGATTTCTTGAACCCGTGTATCGTCACGAGAACAGACAATTTCACAAACATTTTCCGGCTGAGATTGCACACATTCCCGCACGGGATGCACGCCGTAAACCCAGAGTTCCTCTTGTTTAGTCTCTCGAAAGGATTTGACTGTGACGCGGCTTTCTTTGGAACGATCTTTTGCCACGGCTGCTGCATTTCAAAAAAGGTTAGAGGAAGGGAAGGAAAGGTGCCAAAGCCCCGTAGGCTCGAAGGCGGCTGCAGCGTGTCGCACGCAGCACCGCCATGACGTCGGCGACCGCTTCTTCTAGGGCATTGTTGACAATCAGATAGTCGTACCAAGGAGCTTCCCGAATTTCCGCCTGAGCCGTCTCCAGGCGCCGTCGAATCACTTCTTCGGACTCGGTACCGCGACGTCGCAGCCTCTGTTCCAAAGTGTCCATGTCAGGGGGCAGAATAAAGAGCGTGGTGACATCAAGGTCCGTTGCGCGGATTTTTCTTGCCCCCTGAACGTCAATTTCCAGAAGCACATCCAGACCTTGAGCCAGCCAGCTTTCCACAAGGCGTCGGTCGGTGCCGTAGTAGTTTCCGTAAACCTCAGCCCATTCAAGAAAGCGACCTTCGGCGATGCCGTTTTCAAAAGCTTCCCGAGTCAAAAAATAATAATCCACTCCGTGGGTTTCGCCGACTCGAGGAGATCGGGTCGTGCAGGAGACCGAAAAGCGTACATGGGGGTCTCGATCCAAAACGGCCCGCACAATGGTGCTCTTACCCACACCGGACGGAGCGGAGAGAACAAACACGTGACCGGGAACTTTCGGCATTCTGTCACTTTCCGCTCTTGGACGAGGCGCCGTCCTTTTGTCCCTGATCGTGCAAAAGTCTTTGAGCGATGGTTTCCGCCTGCACGCCGGACAGAATCACATGATCACTATCCGTGATGATAATAGCCCGTGTGCGTCGCCCCATGGTGGCGTCAATGAGCTTGTTGGCTTGCTTGGCATCTTCTTTGAGGCGTTTCATGGGCGCCGAACTTGGGGATACGATGGCCACGATACGGTTGGCCACCACGGTGTTGCCGAACCCGATGTTAAGCAGTTTAATGTCCATCGTTGGCCTCATTCAATGTTTTGAATCTGTTCCTTGATCTTTCCAATGGCATTTTTCATTCGAACCACGGCTTGCGTCACAATCAGGTCAGTGGTTTTCGACCCGATGGTGTTCACTTCTCGAAGCAGTTCTTGAGCCATAAAATCCAGACGACGTCCTTCGACGGGTTCTTCCGCCTCAATCCAGCCGATCATTTGGTCCAAGTGACTTTTAAGCCGGACCAGCTCTTCGTTGATGGCCGTACGATCCATCTGGTAGGCCAGTTCCTGAAGCAGACGGTTTTCGTCCACGGTGCCCTGAAGAGCGTTTAAAATATCTTGAATTTTGGTTCGAAGTTTTCCCAGGAGCTCCGCCGAAACCACTTGAGAGCGCTCTTCCACCAAAGCTCTGTCCTGCTGAAGCTCGTGAAGCCGATCCAAAATATCCCTTGCCAGAGCTTGCCCTTCCAGGGTGCGGGCTTCCACGAGTCGGTCCAGAGCCTCCTCGGTGGCTTGAGCCACCAGATCGCGTAGCTCTTCGGCTTGCGGTAAAGTGCTGTCTGTTTCCCAAACACCGGGGAGTTTCAAAAGATGTTCCAGTTGCGGGGGGTTGGAGCCCGGCAGTTTGAGATGGAGCTGATAGAGAGTATCCCAATAAGCCCGTGCCGTCTGAAAATGAAGTCGGGCCGCTCTCAGCCCTGATACCAGGGGTTCGATGGAAACATAACAGTCCACACGACCCCGTTGCAGCTTTCGACGCAGGACGTCTCGAACCACTTCCTCCAAATCCAAACGTTCTTTAGGAAGGCGAATAAAAAGGTCTAGGTGCTTTCCGTTGACACTGCGCATTTCCACAACGGCTTCGTAGATTCCGTTGTTCGAGGCGGCACGCGCGTATCCTGTCATGCTTCGAATCACAGGCTGATCTCCTTAAGAGTCGGGAAGGAACGGGGCAGGCGACCGAGTCGATGTGCCATAAGGGTACCTCGCAGAAGTCCGAAAAACCTTCTTGTGTCTTCCTGAGCGTAGTCAGGGTAAGTCCAGGGAAGAGGGCGATAGGCGCCGTCTTGATAAAGAAGATGCAGGTCCGCGTAAATGCCGTCCCGAAGATAAATACGATGCCCTGCTTTTTTTCCCGTGGCCAGAATCAGGCTGTCTTCGCTCAAAAGGCCGGGATCCACATTGACGGTCCGGCGTCCATCTCGAGCCCATTCCTGCTCCAAAAGATTGGTGCGACCCTTGATTTCAGCAAGGCGTTCGGGATCCACAGGCTCCACAAAGCTGCCGAAAAGCCTTAGAATTCCTGATCCCATCTCTTTTTCATAGTAACGGGTGTAAGTGAATTCTTGCGATTTTGTCACGGCGTCCAAAGGTCCAAACATATCGGTCAGTTCGGATAGCACGTGCACTTTCTCGTCGTTTCGACGAAAAAGAAGCCCAAAAACCAGTTTGCAAGGTTTGGGAGCTTTGGGAACACTCATGGCTCACAGCCTTCACCGTCTTGCAGGGCGGCTCGAAGACGATCATGTTCCACGACGGCTGTGCCCACTTCTCCAACCACAATACCTGCCGCGATATTCGCCAACACAGCGGCCTTGCGCATATCCAGGCCTGCCGCTACGGCCAGAGCCATAGCGGCGATAACGGTATCTCCCGCCCCGGTAACGTCGAAGACCTTTTTGGCAACCGTAGGAATGTGAAACGTGGGGGCTCCAGCCCCGAAAAGGCTCATGCCTTCGGGACCTCGAGTGATGAGCACATGGCGGCATTGAAGCTTTTCCAAGAGGTGACGGCCGACGGCTTCCAGGGAGGTTTCATCCGTCACCGTTTTGCCGGCCATGGCCGAAGCTTCCTGAGTGTTAGGGGTCACTAGAGTGACGTGATGGTAATAGGACGCATGAGGCACTTTGGGGTCCACGAAGATAGGAATCTCACCATCTTGCACCAGAGCCCGAAGAGTCTCCATAAGGTTGTAGGATACAACCCCCTTGGCGTAGTCGGAAACCACCACGACATCCACACCGCGGATTTCGGTTTCCAAAGCCTGCTCTAAGGCCCGCAGGCTTTGAACGTCATAAGGGCCGGTTTCCTCTCGATCCACGCGCACGACCTGTTGATGATGGGCGATCACTCGGGTCTTGACGGTTGTGGGACGATGATGGACCGTGACCAAACCTTGGCAGGAAACCTGAACTTGTTCCAGAAGGTTTCTTATCTCCAAACCAAAGGAGTCATTTCCGATGACACCCACAACCCGAGCCTTTCCGCCCATGGCCACGATGTTATGAACAACGTTGGCGGCGCCACCCAACCTGTGGGTTTCTCGGCGTACTTCCACTACGGGGACTGGAGCTTCCGGAGAGATTCGGCGCACATCGCCCCAGAGGAAAACATCCAGCATGAGATCCCCGACGACGAGCACCGTGGCTTGGGCAAAACGATCCAGCCCTTGGAGAAGGTGGTGCTGGTTTTGGGTGAGGATGGCGGCGGCCATGGATTCTGAAAGGACCTCGATCACGGCGCTGGTTTGGCTTCTTCCGGAAGCATGATGGGAATGCCGTCTCGAATTTCGTAAAGGAGCCGGCAGCGCTCGCAGACTAGGCCGTCTTGAGAATCCGTTAGGCGAAGGTCACCCTTACATTGAGGGCAGACGAGAATTTCGAGGAGTTCTTGGCTGATGCTCATACCCCTTACCCCCTTCATCGACTCAAAAGCGTCACCTTGCTCTCGATCCCGTCCTCTTCACGCACTGTCTCTTGATGGGCCTCCAGTAGCTGCCTGTAGGTTTCAATGGTCGATCGAAGTTTGGCTTCCAACTGAATACGCTGACGTTTGAGCTCGTTGATGTCTTGATGGAGTTGGGCCAGACGTTGATGGGCTGCTTGAAGGATTTTTTCCGCACGCAGTTCCGCATCCGCGATAAGGAGTTTGGCTTCCTTTTCCGCGTTAGCTTTCATGATTTCGGAAGCTTTTTGCACGTTTGCAAGAACGTTACGAATGGTTTTTTCCCGATCTCGATGTTCTGAGACTTCCTTGGTCAGTTCTTGAAGTTGTCGTTGCAGCGCGGCGTTGTCGGCTTTCAGTTTGTCCAGCTCGGACAGGGTCTGGTCGACAAAAAGGTCCACTTCCTTTGGACTGTAACCTCTCCAAGCCAGACGAAATCTTCTGTTGTTTTTTTCAAGCAATGTCCATTCCATGACCAATCACTGTCTTTTCACCGATGGAAGCGACTTGATGCCTTTGCCTTTTAGAAACCTCTTAGGCTCTTAGAACCAAAGCCAATTCCCTGAGTGAAGAAACAAGGAATCTCTGAAGGAATAGAACGGCCAAAATGACGATCATTGGAGAAAAGTCGATCCCTCCGAAGAAAGCGGGAATACGTTTTCGAACGGCGTAAAGAACCGGTTCCGTCACACTATGGAGAAAGCGGACAATCGGGTTGTAGGGATCTGGGTTCACCCAAGAAAGAATCGCCCGGGCGACAATGATCCACATGTAAATGGTCAAGACGATATTGAGAACCTCGGCGACGGCCATAAGAAGATTGCTCAGGACAAACATGGGCATCTCCGCTTAAGTTAGAAGTAAGAAATGGAGCTTTGTGGCTTTTTAAGCGTTTCTGACGCGCGAAAACTAGCCGTTTTCCGCTCCAGTGTCAACGAAGAAACCCCAAGCAAGGTTCCAGCACACAAAAGACACCCTTGAGCCTCTCCTGAGCACACCCCACTATCGAGTGCTCCGCAGGGTTGTTGCTCCTTGGTCCTGTAAGGGTGGCCCCATGTGTTCGCTCACGGTACCGACCCCGGCCATAGGACCGGCCTCATCGGCCATGGGCCATTCCCAACCCCCCGTAGGGGCGGACCCATGGGACTGCCCCAAAACCCGCGCCGGGGGAATATTTTCGGGGCGCACAAGCCGATTTGCCCTTACAGGATTCAGGGCGATTCAGTGGCATCAAGGGCCATGCTCTCAGGCCGGCTTCTGATGCCGACGTGGAACTCCCGCGCTCCCAAGGGAAATAGGCCTTCTCATCCATGCTTCCAAGGGCACGGCGTGAATTTAGTGTCCCTTGCGCCGCACACCTCCAACGGGCTCTACCCGTCGGCCGGCCTCCCGGCCTTCTGGGGTCGTTCAGAGGCCGCAAATCCGCAGGTGACAATACCAGCCGCCAGCAGGCACAGTCCTACGGCTGTAGGCAGAGACACTGTTTCATGAAAAAGAAGATAGGCAAGCAGGGTGGCTCCTAAAGGTTCCCCTAAGGTCAGAACGGCTACCGCCGTGGCGTTCAGGTGTTTGAGGGCCCAGTTGAAGCTGGTGTGGCCGATCATCTGAGGAATGGCGGCAAGGAGAATGAGCACGGCATAAGTTTTAGGGGGAAAACCGAAAACAGGGGTTCGGCTCATGAGGCAAAAGAGTCCGAGAACCACACTGGCAAGGCCATAAGTCCAAAAGATGTAAGTGGAAAGGGGTAGGGTGGTTCGAGCATATCGGCCGGCAAGAAAATACCCGGATGCCATCAAACCTCCGGCTAAAGCCAAGAGGTCCCCGATAAGAGAATTGGTTCCCAGGTGAAAATCCATGCCGGCCACGACAGCGGTTCCTACAAGACAGGCTCCAATGGCCACGGCCATGAGCGGCCGAAGACGTTCCCTCAAGAGAAAGGAAGACAAGACAGCCGTAAAGACCGGGCTGGTACTTACCAAGGTGACGGAACTGGCCACAGAGGTCCTTTTCAGGGACTCGATCCAAAAGGCAAAATGCAGTGCCAGAAAAAAGCCGGAAAGCAGGACGGCTTTCCATCGCGGCGGCATGACGAGGCCCGTTCGAAAGAAGGCATGAAGGGCCCAGGGCGCTACGCATGCTGCGGCGAGTGTGACTCGATAACTGGCGATGGCCAGGGAAGGTGCTTCGGCCAGCCGAATCAGTATAGAGGCACTGGAGATGGCCAAAATACCGGCGGAAACGACGCCCCACAGCATCCACAATGCAGGCTTTTTTTCATCATCCATAAGACACCCCAAAAGACTCTGTGAAGAGTCGCTACCCTAAGCGAAAATCACCGCCTTTACAACGCCGCGTTGACGCCGCCCTAAAGATTGTGCTAATAAGCCGACGTTAAACTAGGCTGGCGTAGCTCAACGGTAGAGCAGCTGATTTGTAATCAGCAGGTTGCGGGTTCGAATCCCATCGCCAGCTCCAGAAATCAAGGGGCTAGGTCTTAGGGCCTAGCCCCTGCTGTTTTGTGTGTCAAGTGTTAGGAAGGTGTCCAAAAGTGGCGGGCAGGTGCGGTTTTTTCTTGAAAAGTATGGCCCTTAAGCTGTGAGAAATGTGGCGTGGCTTCCGCGGATCAAGATAGGTCATCCATCAGATCCGAGAGGCGAAAGGGCGCGTGGATTGTTAGGGCCAAAGTTTCAGCGCACCCATGAAGGCTATCATCAGAGAAAAGCCCAGCCCCATCGTCCATTGAACCAGCACAAACCGCTTGTCCACGGCCTCGAACCTGGCTGTCATTTCACGCTGCAGCGCCTCGAAACGTTTCTCCGAAGCATTGAAGTGAGCGATCTGAATTTCCTTGAGGGCTTTGAGCTCTTCCTCAACGCGAATTACCCTTTCCATCAAAGAGAATTCCCGAGCTCGCTGTTCGTTTTCCTTAACAAAAACGGCGATCTTTTCAGCCAGGATCTCCTCCGCCTTTTCTCGAAGGATCTGCTCCGCGATCTGTGTGATCCATTGTTTGATTTCGCTCTCACTGGCCAAATGAGCGGATTCGGACATGAGGAAGGCTCCTTCTTTCAGCGCGTTTTTCGGAAACCTTAGCATCCGCCTGCTACGTTGACAAGACACTCCTGACAACAGGAACTCTCAAGCGAATGGTCCGCCGTGCTGTCAGCATCTCCTGCGAAAAAGATCAATGGACGGTCTGATTTTTTGTAAAGTCCAACCCGAATGCCGTATTGATCGTTAGAACGGGTTGGGTGGGTAGGGTTTTGAAGTTCAAGCTTCTTCCGCATAAAAGGGCGGAAGTGGAAACCAGAACAGGTGTCGGGCATTGAGGAGGCTCCAATGGCGAGAGTTTTTATCAGCCCTTTGGGTACCAACAAGTATCTACCGTGTTACTACGAAATTGACGGTCGAAGGTCGGCACGGCCGGTTAATTTTATTCAAGAAGCTCTTTTGGCCCACTGGTGTGTTTCATGGACCGCTGAGGATCGAATACTCATCTTGTGTACAAGAGAAGCCGAGGAAAGAAATTGGCTGAATGGTGGCAACTTTGAAAAGGGTTTGCGGACGCGCATCGAAGAGCTGAATCTTCCCGCTCAACGCCAGATGCTGCCTATTCCCGACGGCAAAAACGAAACGGAAATCATGGATATTTTCATGATCCTTATGGAAGCTCTTAAGCCTCAGGACCAGGTTTACCTGGACGTCACCCATTCCTTTCGATCTCTTCCTCTACTCCAAACAGTAATCCTCAACTATGCCAAAGTGCTCAAGGACATCCGCGTGGAACGCATTGTGTACGGTGCCTTTGAAACCATGGGAACACTGAAGGAAGTCGAGCAGAGACCCGTAGAACAGCGAATCGCCCCCGTGTTTGACCTCACCCCCTACGACGCTCTCCTGGACTGGGCGAGAGCGGTTGATATTTTTCAGAAAGCCGGTCGTCCTCAGGAAATCAAGCGCCTTATAGGACGCAATCTTGGTGCTGTGTTCAATAAGCGACAAGAGCAGGATCAAAAGAAACTGGCGTGCTCTATGTCCACCCTAGGCAATCAGCTAGAAAACCTGTGCCTTAATCTGTCCGCCGCTCGAGGTCCTCATGTGCTCAAAGCTCAATCTTTCGACGAACAACTGGACGCGGTCGAAAACCAGAGGCTGATTCCCCCGCTGACGCCCCTTTTGGAGATCCTTCGCCGCAAAGTGCAAAGATTCAAGGTTCAGAACGAAACGACCAAAGGCTTTGAAGCGGCGGCCTGGTGCTTGGAACATGAGCTGATTCCCCAGGCGTACGTTCTGCTTCGAGAAACCATTCTGAGCGCTCTTTGTCGGTGGGCAGGTCAGGACCCTATGAACGAGAAAATGCGGGAAAATTTCTGGAGCGCCCTTTTACATGTCGTGGCCACAGGCAAACCCGAAAAGGATTGGGAAGGTCTGCTTGCCCAAAAGCGGGACGAAGCCCTGCATGTTCTTAGGACTGGAGGTGAAGCGCTGAAGACGCTTGCCAAAAAGTTTGAAGCTTTAAGGGATCGCAGAAATGATCTGATGCATGCAGGCTGGAAAACCGATGCAAAATCTGCTCCGAGCCTTCTTCAATTCCTTCAGAACGGAGGACTGGAATCCCTTCGTACCGCTTGGGAAGCCTTTGAGGCAGCGGTTCCTCCACTTTCTCGTGGTCATGGAAAAGGGCAATGATGCGACAAGCGTTTGTTCTGCTCTCACACCGGCTCACTCCAGATCAGGAAAACGACTTGACACAAACGTGGCAAGCCTCTCAGGTGCGTGTCATGCCCGAAGAATTACAAAAGCTGTGGCAAGAAGTGCCCCCTGAAGCGGCTTCGGTTCGAGAATGGATTCAGCCTGTTTTGGAATGGTTGGCACAGGAAGCGGTTTCCGGCGATCTCGTCATCGTGCAAGGGGACTATGGAGCCACCTGTCTCACCGCATCATGGGCTTTGTCCAGAGGGCTCGTGCCGGTGTATGCCACCACAAACCGAGTCCTTGAGGAAACGATTCAACCAGACGGTAGTGTGCTTCAAAAGCGCATTTTTCGACACATTCGGTTTCGACGTTATGAGTTCGTGTAAAAGACGGGCTGCCTTCCCGAAAAACTCCTGGTGTATAAGCTTATCAATGAACTCATAATAACGAGATCCTTAATACCATGGCGGGGGGCGGGACGCTGCCTCGCCCCTTCAACGCAGCAAAGCTGACATCATCCATGTTTAAGCTTATCGATAGGTGAACGGAAACCATCTGGCGGGTTGATCGGCGACGGCTTCCACCACCTCCTGCCAAGAGGTTTTGGAAAGAAGCTCGGCAAAATGGGGCGTGTGAAGACGACCTTTGGCCACTTCTTCAAGGACCTTAAAAACCCCTTCCTCCAGCCACGACGTTAAAGCAAGTCCCTCTCGATACAGCCAGGCCGCGTGCAAGAGAGCCATAGGTTGTGCCGTGGAACCCAATTTTGTGCAAAATCGAAGCCCCTGTTCCCAGGCGATTTTCTTTTCTTGACGTGCATGAAGCCATCGTCCCACATTCCAAAGCCACAGTTGCCAAGGGTGTTCTGCCGGGGAACGGTAGAGCTGTTCGCGGCACCACTTTTCGTAAACAGGCAGTCGAAAATCCGTCTCGGCGAGAAAGCGTGCCAAAGCTGCATGTTGGTAACGCTGAAGCCTTGCGGGGTTCACTTTATCGAGAGGAGATTCAATGTAGTTTTCGAGGGCCTCTTGAGCTTTGCCAACCTGATTGGCGTCTAGATAGGCATAGACGAGGTAGTGGTATTGTCGAAGACAATCCTTTTTGAATTCCTGGAGCCGCCATTCACCAAAGGCATTCCACGCCTTGGATACCGACTGAATAGAGTCCCGAAGGTAAAGGGGACCGCAAAAGCCGAAGTTTTGCGCGATGGTTCCATAAATTTTCCCCAAACTGGGCATTGCGGGTTTGAGGCCTTTGACGGCATGGCTTTCCCGAATGGATTCCAGATGGTCTTGAATGTCCGTAAGCCATTCAGGAAGCTTCGCGTCAAAATGATAACGGCCATGGTATAAGGTAACAAAAAGCCGATTCCAAAAATCAGCCAAACGATGAATCCCTTCGAGATAAAGGGGAAGTTGTTGGGAAAAAGTGTCGCGGCAAAACTTAGCCCAACACAGCGCTTCTTCGGTATTCCCGCGTTGCCCTGCCACGGCCCAGAGAAGATGAGCCAGCCGAAAGGACGTAAGAAAGGATTGACGGGCCAGATCTTGGACGTCCTCAAAACTTATAGGATTCAGCAAAGTTTCGACCCAGCCGAGGTCTTCAGAGGCATCGGAGAAAAGCCTTTCCAGGGAATCCGTAAAACTTTCTGCATCTCGAGGGTTTTGTAAAATTTCTTTCACCGCATGAGCGTACAATCCGGAAAAACCGCTCCACCCTCGAAGGCGCGGATCCAGGGAACGAAGTCCCAGGGCCAGCTCTTGGGGCGACCCAAGCTTTTCGAAATCTTTGGCAAACCCTTTTCCCGTCACATCCCCTTTAAGTTCCCACAGGCATTCTGCAGCCTGGATATTCCTCACTTGCTCAACCCGCAATCCTTGTGCCGACGCCTGCGTTTCCGCCAATTCCAAAGGGCATATCAAGGTCTGAAAGCCTAAGGCCGCCAAGGCCTTCGCTTTTTCCCTGACAAAACCCACAGGGAGCACACACCCCTGTTCGTCCACATCCCCACTTGCAGCCACATGAAGGCCTCTTCGACCACCCATAGCGCCCAAGTGAGCTTCCCAGGCTCCCAGATAAGCCGGCAAAGCCCAGGATGGTCCCTCAATGCATGGGCTCGGTTCAGACGGAGGAAGCAAAGGAATAAAAACCATGGCTTTCCCCGTTCTGTGCCTAAAGAGCTCATGAGCCCTTACCAGAGCACCTTGTGCAGCGGCATCCAGTCGGTCCATGATCCAGGAGGGGCTATGAAATTGCGTGCTAGAGGGAAGGGCTCCTAAAAGAGCCCAAAACACGTGCGCTTTCTTTCCCTGAACCGTCGGGAGAGCCACCAAAGCCCATTGAGCTTGCAGCACGTAGGCCCAGTCCAGGCAAAGGCCCACGTCATGCGGTGTCATGAGCCGCTGCAAGACCTGTAAAAAACTATGGGCTCCTTTTTCTTCTCGTCGTCCCAAGGCGGCGGCGAAAAAGGCGGTCAGAAGAAAACGAGACCAAGCTGGATCCAGACCTGTGTGCAAGATTTTTAAAATATATTCGGCTTTTTGCGGCTTTTCAGGCCAACGAAAATGCCATGGATTTGTCCACTGAAACTTTCGTTCTTCAAGGCAGCCCCATTCATGCCACACACGCATTTCTTCCAACGACCAGGAGGGAGAAACATTCATCGGTCTACAACCAAGAGTCGAAGATCCTGAAGTAACGGCTGATATTTTTTCGAGACAGGAAAGAGCAATCGAAAATAGCCCGTGGATCCATCCAGAGCCGATTCCAGGGGCTCGAGTTCACCATCCGAAACAATCCATAAACCGTAGATGGAAGCTACATCTGAAAGGGGTTCAAGAATCCTTCCTCCCACGAGAACCCCTTTCGCACTGGATTGAAGGACGGTGATTTCGGCGCCCGCAGGTTTCAGAACGGGTGCAGATTCGTCACTGAGGCGAAGGAGTCTGACTGGGACGGTTTCACGGGCCGGGGCGGCCGCCAGAGGCAGGACTTCTTCGACCCACGGCGCCGTGAGCAGTGTTTTCACAGTAGGTTGGCTGTCTGGATCCAGCTGAAGCCATGGACTGAAGGTTTTTCGAAAGGTTTTCCTATCCCGAAAAAAGGAGTCCAAGGTCCAGGCCGTCGGGTTTTCTTGAAAAGCCATTAAAGTTTCCAGAGTGCGTTGAGCGAAAAAAGAAGCCACCTCTACCTCGAGACGCTGAAACGCCGAGAGGAACGATGCGAAAGGGGATTGCGTCGAGATTTCATCGCAGAGGACAGCCTGGGATAGGTTTTGGGCTTTTTGGTGAATGACGTTCAAAAGGGCGTTGGACACCGTGAAGATGGGATCGCTCACATGCTCTTTCAAGCAGGCGAAGGTGTTCCACGGTTCGACAAAAATTCCGGGCAGAACCTCTACATCGCCGGGACCGGCGAGATCGGGAAAGTCATGGACAAGAGCGACTCGAAAAGCCGATGCCGTCTCTTCTACGGACTCGAGGACCAGCACCAAAGGAGCGTTGTAGAATCGGGATCTAGGGCCCCAGCCGGCCAAATCGGGTTGAAGGCGAACCACGTCTCCAGGCCCTGGGGATTTTGACGCGTTTACGGCGGCCGGTTTGAAGTCCTTTGTGCGATCCGGATCGAAAATGTTGAGGCAAATTCCTGAGACCCCATCGCAGCGCGGATCTTTTCCTGAGAAGGCGGGCGCTTCGCCTGCGTCCTGAGCGATCCGGTGGCTTGGAGTTCCACAGAGAGCCTTGCCTTCGCTTTTGTGTGCACGGTTTCGAAGGAGGGCATCGCGCTCTTGGTCACACCAGGGACACGCGCTCAGGTGGCGCTGAAGAGCCTCGGGTATGGGGTCGGCAAGAAGAACGGCTTCGGGTGGACAACCCCGAGCTCTTAGGGCTTCCTCCCAAGCCAAGCGCAGAACGGCGGCACTGTGCGAGCTTTGGGGCATAGGCACTATACCTTTAGAGAGATGCATCTGAATCCGTAGAACCTTTCATCCATGAACTACGGCACTGCCAGGCCGATTTACAAGCTTTCAGGATTTCTTCGAGAAACTCCGCAGCCAGATCATGATCTTCGTCCCAGGAAGACAAACCCGACCAGAGCAGGCAAAAATCCTTGATGCGAAGAATAAGTTGCGTGAGAAGATACCTGGCGCCGGCAGCTCCTCGATAGCCTGTTTCTCGGGCGATGTCCGCTAATGTCCAGCGCATGGCGTAGTAGGCGTAGAAAACGAAGCGCTCTCGATCATCCCAGTCGGCGATCAGTTTCTGAGCGAGACGTGGCAAGTCTTGGCGCAAAAGTTCCTTTTCTTGCGACCCTTCGACGGAAACCTCAAAGTCGAGAGGAGATGAGTCATTTTCGTTTTCGGAACTCAAGTCGGAAAACAGCACTTCCCGCTCCGACGGAGGCATGGGCAGGTGCGCCATGAGGTACCGAGTCAGTTCGCGCACGGGAACCCAACATGGTTTTCCGAGACGTCGAACGGCTTCGTGCCAAAAAGAGCAGGCTACATGAACCACCTTTTCTTTGGTCAAACCTTCGGGGTTCAAACGCAAAGAGGCTTCAGGAGGCGGCCACAGGTGATAATTTTCTGAATGCAGGACGGCCGGATCGTCTTGCAAGGCTTCTTTCAAGGGCTCCTGAGAACACGCATAAGAGGCATGGCCGCCCTTTATGTCATATTGCACCTTGTCATGGTTATGAAGGCATTGGCGAAGTCGTCGATACAAGGCCTTGCCCGGACTTATCTGTTGGGTTCTGGAAAGGTCCAGCAAATGGCGCGTGTAACGATGCGCCACAAAAGCGGCAAGGCGATGGGCTCCTTGATCGTAAAGCGATGCGAAGGCGTATCGCTCCTCCCAGGCATCCGCTTGCTGATTGGCGTAGAGCCACAGGGTGTTCACCATGGCCTGAATGGATGAGGTGCCTCGCTGTGGATAGTCCTGATGGGGAATGCCGTTGGAATCCGGAAGCAGACTATGCGGGATGGCTTTTCTTCTGACCTGGTTGAGTACGATGCATGCGGCCCGTTCCAGGACGGGGTGGCATTGCGGGGATGAGAGCCAATCCTTCCAGTTCATGGACCTTGTACCGGCTCAAGACACGTTTCAGGCACTTTACCCCAAAAGCTCAGTGGTTTCCAAAAGGCGGGATCCGATGGAAGCGGAAATCGAAAAGCTTCAATGAGGTAGCTTCGGCGATCCATGACCTTGCCCGTGATTTCCAAGGTACAGCCCTGGCGGATGAAGCGAGCGGCCATTCGGCCTTTGGTGGAGCAGGGGCAGACCTCGACGGCCATGGGATGCGTGATCCTGAGGACAAATATAGGGTGTGTGCCGAAAGGATGTCGTTGACGTTCCGGGAAAAAGAACGTCTGTTTGAGAAGTTCTCGATCGGAGGCCCCACCGAAAAGCATGCGCTCTTCCCAATACATAGGCGACAGCCGTCGTAGGGCTGCGCCCAGGACCTCCCATAGTGAGGGTGGCTTTTTCACAGGAGGGTTTTCCTGTTCGGCTTGGCGCATGTCGGAACCCACCCTAATGAAGGTACAAGCTCCTTGTCTATCCAGCCATCCTATCTCTCCACCACGATATTGGTTAGACCATGAAAGAAGACAAATCAAGAGAGAAACCACTAGGCATGCTAGCCTGGACAGCACTTGGCACATGGGTTGAGTTTGAGGCGAGCGATAAGAAAATCAGGTTAGATGAGTTGCAGTGCGAGGCGGGACCAAAGCTCCAGGGGACGGTGGTGCACCTGTCTAAGAGGGATCCATTGAAACTCGTGCAGTTCGGTACCTGGCCGAAGGGCCTTGGGCGTCAAAACCTGCATGCGAAAGACGAGTCCAAGGTGAACGAGACCCACTGAGGATTCTTCCTCATTAATGATTCCCTTAAAGGTGAGTTGGCAATGTTCGGGCAGGGTCGTAAACTCTTCGGAAAGCTCGCGGTACAGACCTCGCTCCAGTTGGGAAGCTAATTCCCCCCTTCCTGCCTCGGCATCTTCACGAATCACATGGCCTCCCAAACCCACTGAGTCCCGGCCGTGGAGCCTTTTTTCCGAGCCTTTTCGCCGGTAACAACCCACCCGGCCATGGATGTCCAACATGACCACGTAAGGGATGATCTGCTTGTACTGCTGGTCCTGTTCTACTTTCTCTCTGGGTTTGTAGCCGTAGCCTGCGGCCGCGATCACCTCAAGGCATTGCTCATAGCGCAGAGAAAGAGCGGTTCGCCTTTGGAGCCAGGGCTTAGGAAGAGCGTGCCGGGGTACACACAAGACATGTTCTTGTAAACTCATGGGAGCAATCCTATGTCGAGCAGCTGAAGGATCTTATTTTCAGCCTCTCGTAGAAGTTTGTGCCGCGTGGGGGCGGTGGTGAAAGCAGCTTTGAAGGCATTTCGGATGAGCAGCAGAATGTCCCAAAGGCTCAAACCGTTAGCGGTAAGCCGCCCTGCGCGGTGGTATTCGGTTGAAAAGTCGGTTCGTGAGATGCCAGGGTTGTCCGTGTTGACGGTCACCCGTAAACCCTGTTTTAGGTAGTTCAAGAGAGGGTAATGGGGGAGGGATGCCGTATTGGGCATGTGGGTGTCTCGAAAGCCTACGATTTGGCAGTTGCTAGAGGGGCACATCTCCAGTGCGATGCGCCGATCCCGGAGGCGTTCTAGAAGGTTTGGATTCTCATGAAGAGTCAGACCGTGACCAATGCGTTCGGCGTTGAGATGGTACACTGCCTGCCAGACACTGGAAGCGTCGGCAGTTTCGCCCGCGTGAATGGTGGCGTGCAAACACTTTTCCATGAGAGGCAAAAAAGCCTCGCGTACCTTAGCTGGTGCCAGAACTCTTTCATTTCCGGCCAAATCGAAGCCAGCCAGCATTTGGGAGAGCAGATCTTCACGCTCTAAAACTTTTTTCGCTAAAGCCACATTTTTCTGCAGAGCCGACAAATCCCGATGGCGGCTACCGATAAGAATTAGAACTGTGGATTGAGAGCCCTCTCGAGTCAGTTCTTCAGCAATGATCTGAAGCACCTGGAGGGCATTTAGTCCTCCCCGCGAGTAATTCTTCGGTGAACAGCGCACTTCCAGGTGTAGCACGTTGTGTTCTCGTGCTTTACGGCCCAAGATTCGGCACGTTGCTCTTAGGGTTTCTTCGCTCTGTAGGAGGGCGGATCCCTGAAGATCGCCTAAGGCCTCGTAAGCTTCGTAGCCTATGCCGACAAAATTTTTTTCCTCGAGGTAGGTTCCGTAAATCATTTCCTCCAGAACATGAGGGCTCGATTCAAAAAGGAGAATAAAAGCGGCTACAGGAAGCGGTTCCGGAACGCCAGGGACGGCTTGCCGTAGCGTTTTCCAGTTCAACCCTTTGCTCAGATGGATGGGATCCATCGTATTGAGACGCGATCTCCAAGCATTAAGCCAAGGGTCCAGTTGGTGCCGGTATTTTTGGATGTTTTCCCCAACGGATGAGGCCACTTCGATCATTTCCTTGACCGTTAAAGCTCCGCCTAAATGGCAGTGCAGTTCCGCTTTGGGGAGACGGCGAAGAAGTGAAATTTCTGCTTCAACTTGGTGGGGCTCTCTATTGAGGCCGACGAGGGTCTGCTTGAGCTTCTGAATAGTTCGGGGCGGGAGGCTGTAGAGGGCGAGAAAATTGGCCGAGGTTTCTGCTTGGATGATGTGGCTGGCGTGGTTAGCCGCGAGGTTTGAGGCCGCCTGGATACGCTTTTCCAGAGCATCAAGGAGTGGGGTTTCTTTTATAGGTAAGCAGTAATCCTGCCAAAAAACAAAGGATTCCAGCGCCTTCAGCAGGTTCGTGTGGATAAAGTCTTCCAGCGGCCTTTGCCAGGTTTCCTGGTAGTCCATGAGAGGGTTAGGAGTGTGTCGGGCCACCACTACAGGTGTTACTGCATCGGCAATAGGGGCGGGAAGAGGTTTACAGAAGTCGTGGATCTGCAGTTTCTTGAAGAGAGGCAGCTTATCGTCACGGCCGACCACGTGAACCAGGGCTCGGCACCCGAAAAAGGCGGCTGCCGTTTGCATGTCGCTGCTCATGGTCTTTCGGCCTCCCGTGAGCGACAAGAGCAGAGAACCATTGGGGCCTGCCTCCTTAGTACCACATAGGACCACCTGATGAATGGCTTCACTCATTTGACGGCATTCGGTCAAGGATGAGAGGTCCTGAAGGCCGTGAACCCTTACCACACGGCATCGAAGCCGGTTGGATGCCGTGATGTTGAGCCAGTTTTTCAAGATGTCAAGGGCATTGATGATTTCCGGTCCATCTGTGGTGATAATCCAAAGACTTTGGATGGGCTTAATATCGTATTGGACGCGAAGAGACTCGAGTTCCTTTCGGTTAGGGTGGTGTTTATAGAGGTCGACCAAATCGGGGTTGGTCCATCCCAGAATTTCTGGAACAATTTCCCAGTTTTTTCCAAGTGTTGTGACGAGAACGTGGTTCATCGAAGTCATGTCACTTTTGAGGGTAGTAGTCTTGGTTATAAACGTGAGGTTGTTCATACCAGATACTAGAAAAGCCGTCCATGCCCAAGGGATGAGGCGGCAAGGTTGTCACATGTGGCGAGAGCCTTTTAGTATCGCGTGATGTTTTGAACGATTCCTCCAGCGACACGGTCTGCCATGCTTTCTCGATAACGTTGGACGGGGATTGTTGGTTTGCGGAGCCGGCCGAAATAACGGTTAAGTCTCAATCCCCTCAAATCGGGGCCTGCCTTCGGACCCTAACGGCTTGTAGTCCTCGGTGCGGGTCAGGTATTGGCCACCTCGCAACAGGTTTAGATCGATGGCCAGGCGGTGCCTGTGCAGGCTTGGGGGTACCCATAAGGGCACCTGGGATCTCTTTAGGCGTCGCCCAGAGTGACTTCGTAGCCAAGCTCTATGGCCTTGTCAATGAGGCTGGCCACCATTCGGGCAAAGATGCTCTGATGGACTCGAAGCGAGGCACTGTTACCAGGCATTCCACTTCCTCCTGTCCTTGAGACCTTTATTGTCGTCCTCGAAAAGAGGCATGATCACCAAGTTGTTCTTTGAGCCTCGATATCCAAAGTAGGTGTTCCCTCGCTCAAGGTCATGCATGATGAACGGGTTCCTTTGGCCTTGGGGCACGTAGAAAAAGTGCGGGTTCCCTCGCTCGTCGAAAACAACAACGAATGAAAGCATCAGTCCGAGGATTAGGCCTGTAAAGCGCTTCATGGTTTCCCTCCTTTGTTCCTTTGTTGGGGCCGCACGGGGCGGCCCCGCTGTTGGGTTTATCTTAGAGCCCGAATCGAGCGGACCCGCTCCCTAGACCCGCCATCGAACGGTCTCAATCCCCTCAAATCGGGGCCAGCTTTCGGACGTAGCTCGGCTCTTGCGGGTCCATGTCCGAACAGTCTATGTCTTAATCCCCTCAAATCGGGGCCAGCTTTCGGACTTACCACTCGGTCCAAGCTGAGGTCAAAGACACTTGCGTCTCAATCCCCTCAAATCGGGGCCTGCCTTCGGACTAAATATGCTCAAGCCATGAAAAAAGCTGGGGTTGAGTCTCAATCCCCTCAAATCGGGGCCTGCCTTCGGACAACAGGCTCATCGTCGAGCCTGTTACAAGCTCGCAAGTCTCAATCCCCTCAAATCGGGGCCTGCCTTCGGACCAAGACTTCTAGACCATGAATTCGGCCAAGCAGCAGGTCTCAATCCCCTCAAATCGGGGCCTGCCTTCGGACTACCCACGGGGGCCTTATGCACTACCGCCGCCGCGGGTCTCAATCCCCTCAAATCGGGGCCTGCCTTCGGACACCACAAAGCCCCCGGGCAACCCCCGGGGGCTTTGGTCTCAATCCCCTCAAATCGGGGCCTGCCTTCGGACACAAACATCTCTGTAGCGTTCGGCGACAACGTCTGTCTCAATCCCCTCAAATCGGGGCCTGCCTTCGGACAGGGACATATCCGAGCAGGTCCCCCAGGGCCGATGAGTCTCAATCCCCTCAAATCGGGGCCTGCCTTCGGACGAGGGAACCCAACAGCCCGCCCGAGGCCACCACAAGTCTCAATCCCCTCAAATCGGGGCCTGCCTTCGGACCTATGAAGATCACATTCGTAAAAAGAAGGCAAGGGTGTCTCAATCCCCTCAAATCGGGGCCTGCCTTCGGACCTATCAAATGCTCGGGCTCGGGGCTTTGGCATGAAGGTCTCAATCCCCTCAAATCGGGGCCTGCCTTCGGACGTATTGAAAAAATGGGGGAGTTCCGAGCCATACCAAGTCTCAATCCCCTCAAATCGGGGCCTGCCTTCGGACCTATTGCGCCTTTGTGCGCTCGGGCTGCGTCATCTGGTCTCAATCCCCTCAAATCGGGGCCTGCCTTCGGACCTGGTTAGAGTCTTCCGCACTAACGCCGCTGGGGAAGTCTCAATCCCCTCAAATCGGGGCCTGCCTTCGGACGAGGGAACCCAACAGCCCGCCCGAGGCCACCACAAGTCTCAATCCCCTCAAATCGGGGCCTACCTTCGGACAAGACTTGACAATGGCTTTGTCAAGTTGCCTGCAAGTCTCAATCCCCTCAAATCGGGGCCTGCCTTCGGACCTTCTAAATGCACAATGGCACAAGCACATAGTGCTTGTCTCAATCCCCTCAAATCGGGGCCTGCCTTCGGACCAACGTTGTAAAGACCCTCCTAATCGATCTTATGAGTCTCAATCCCCTCAAATCGGGGCCTGCCTTCGGACCAAAAGACGTACCAGCTACATATGGAGACTGGTTATGGTCTCAATCCCCTCAAATCGGGGCCTGCCTTCGGACGAGACCAAGTTTCAGAAAATACCGTGCGCGAATGGGTCTCAATCCCCTCAAATCGGGGCCTGCCTTCGGACGTCAAGTTTTGTGAAAGAGTTCTTGGGCTTTCTCAGTCTCAATCCCCTCAAATCGGGGCCTGCCTTCGGACACGAAAAGCTTGCCCGGGAGGTGCGGATTTGGTCCGGTCTCAATCCCCTCAAATCGGGGCCTGCCTTCGGACCTAATGAGTGGCCCGACGTAAAACTTACCCTCCGCGAGTCTCAATCCCCTCAAATCGGGGCCTGCCTTCGGACAAAGAAAGCAAATTACTTCAGATATGCGAAACCATGTCTCAATCCCCTCAAATCGGGGCCTGCCTTCGGACAAAGCCTGCACAAGCAGCGCTTGGCCATTGACCTGGTCTCAATCCCCTCAAATCGGGGCCTGCCTTCGGACCAAGGGAACCCAACCACAAGCCCGCCCCGAGGCCAAGTCTCAATCCCCTCAAATCGGGGCCTGCCTTCGGACGCAAAGCGGCAAATGCCCGCTTCCACGACACCTACGAGTCTCAATCCCCTCAAATCGGGGCCTGCCTTCGGACCACCTAGGCGAGGGACCCCCTCGCCTGGAGTGGAAAAGTCTCAATCCCCTCAAATCGGGGCCTGCCTTCGGACTCTTCATGCGAAAGAAACTTGAAACTCCACCTAGGCGTCTCAATCCCCTCAAATCGGGGCCTGCCTTCGGACTATGCAGAGAATAGCAAAACTCACCAAGATTAGAGGGTCTCAATCCCCTCAAATCGGGGCCTGCCTTCGGACGAAATTTCCGCTGCCGTAAAGTCAACCCCAGGCCAAGGGTCTCAATCCCCTCAAATCGGGGCCTGCCTTCGGACTCATCCTCAACACGGCGTGGTCCGGATCTTCCGGACTGTCTCAATCCCCTCAAATCGGGGCCTGCCTTCGGACCAAGAATGGAGGTTCCGACTATGCAGAGAATAGCAAGTCTCAATCCCCTCAAATCGGGGCCTGCCTTCGGACGCTACGTCTCTCCACAACAAGCAAGCCAATTAATAAGTCTCAATCCCCTCAAATCGGGGCCTGCCTTCGGACCCACCCGCGTACAGGCACAAAGCTCAGAACTTCCGGCGTCTCAATCCCCTCAAATCGGGGCCTGCCTTCGGACAACAAAGCCCGCCCGAGGCCACTCCAAGCCGCCGCCGTCTCAATCCCCTCAAATCGGGGCCTGCCTTCGGACGAAAGGAAGGCCCAAGAAACCAGGAAGGCGCTGGTGTCTCAATCCCCTCAAATCGGGGCCTGCCTTCGGACCTGATGGGATCACGGCCTTGTGGGCCACCCGCGAAGGTCTCAATCCCCTCAAATCGGGGCCTGCCTTCGGACCTGATGGGATCACGGCCTTGTGGGCCACCCGCGAAGGTCTCAATCCCCTCAAATCGGGGCCTGCCTTCGGACCCTTCCTGGCGCCCTCTGGGCGCTTTGCGACCACCGTCTCAATCCCCTCAAATCGGGGCCTGCCTTCGGACACAAGCCCCCGGGTAACCCCAGGGGCTTTGATCTTTGTCTCAATCCCCTCAAATCGGGGCCTGCCTTCGGACGTCGCTTTGCGACCACCTCGCCTCTAATACCCTGCGTCTCAATCCCCTCAAATCGGGGCCTGCCTTCGGACTGAAATATTAACCCTAACCCACGGCGGCGTTGCACAGTCTCAATCCCCTCAAATCGGGGCCTGCCTTCGGACCCACAAAAAGCCCAAGCAGGGAGCGGGAAACAAGTACGTCTCAATCCCCTCAAATCGGGGCCTGCCTTCGGACCAAGGACGATGCAGAAGAGGTTCTCTACTCAGCAGGGTCTCAATCCCCTCAAATCGGGGCCTGCCTTCGGACCACAACATTGGCGCCGTGGAGAGGGTTGGCGCCGCTGTCTCAATCCCCTCAAATCGGGGCCTGCCTTCGGACGCACGCCTACGTGCGCCTTGACGGAGGGGTCGGCCTGTCTCAATCCCCTCAAATCGGGGCCTGCCTTCGGACATTGCGGCGACGGGGACATGTTCCGGCCCGAGAAGTCTCAATCCCCTCAAATCGGGGCCTGCCTTCGGACACAAAGGGACCTTGGAGTATGAAAACGGTTGCTGAAGTCTCAATCCCCTCAAATCGGGGCCTGCCTTCGGACGCAAAGCGGCAAATGCCCGCTTCCACGACACCTACGAGTCTCAATCCCCTCAAATCGGGGCCTGCCTTCGGACACACGTAATTTGGGCAATCGGCACCAAGGCAGAAAAGTCTCAATCCCCTCAAATCGGGGCCTGCCTTCGGACAAATCAGGAAAGGAGGGCACTATGCTTGACATTGGTCTCAATCCCCTCAAATCGGGGCCTGCCTTCGGACCCCTTGGGGCTTTCCTCTTTTAGTCCCTCGTAAAGGTCTCAATCCCCTCAAATCGGGGCCTGCCTTCGGACCCGAACTGACCGGCAACGTCCCTGGTACTTACCAGGGGAGTCTCAATCCCCTCAAATCGGGGCCTGCCTTCGGACCCCACGTCCAGGACCTCGGCTGGGCAAAGTTCAAGGAGTCTCAATCCCCTCAAATCGGGGCCTGCCTTCGGACATGTTATGTTCTGTCTTTCAAGAGGAATGGTGGTTGTCTCAATCCCCTCAAATCGGGGCCTGCCTTCGGACCTAATATCTCAAGGCCAAGGCCTTAGCGCCTTGGCCTTTGTCTCAATCCCCTCAAATCGGGGCCTGCCTTCGGACTTTTCGTGGGCGGACAGGAGGGATGTTTCACTGTAGTCTCAATCCCCTCAAATCGGGGCCTGCCTTCGGACTATGAAGAAAAAGACCAGCGCCAACACCGCACAGGTCTCAATCCCCTCAAATCGGGGCCTGCCTTCGGACCTAGCCACAAAGTGGCCTGAAGCCACCTTGTGCATGTCTCAATCCCCTCAAATCGGGGCCTGCCTTCGGACCATGAAAGACGACAGACTTTTCGGTCCGTATCGGACGTCTCAATCCCCTCAAATCGGGGCCTGCCTTCGGACGAAAATACCGTGCGCGAGTGGCTTCAAAAGCCGCTTGTCTCAATCCCCTCAAATCGGGGCCTGCCTTCGGACCCGAGGCTCCTTCCCAACCTCCCGACCTGCTCCGAGGGTCTCAATCCCCTCAAATCGGGGCCTGCCTTCGGACTAGAATATCCAAAAAAGAAGCTCATCATTCAGGGATCCGTCTCAATCCCCTCAAATCGGGGCCTGCCTTCGGACCCCTTGAGGACCCTGCGGGTCCCGCGGTGCTTGTCAGGTCTCAATCCCCTCAAATCGGGGCCTGCCTTCGGACAACGCGTACTGCACGCCAAGCAACTAACCTGCCCAAGGTCTCAATCCCCTCAAATCGGGGCCTGCCTTCGGACCCAACAAGGCGCAAGCGAAGCTTCGGATGGCCGCTCGGTCTCAATCCCCTCAAATCGGGGCCTGCCTTCGGACGACCACGTGCCGACTGAAATTCCTCCGCAGGGGATCGTCTCAATCCCCTCAAATCGGGGCCTGCCTTCGGACATCTCGGGCCAGATCAGCTTGCCTGGCAAACTCGCGTCTCAATCCCCTCAAATCGGGGCCTGCCTTCGGACACTCGGATCTATCAGGTAACGTAATCCTGACCAAGGTCTCAATCCCCTCAAATCGGGGCCTGCCTTCGGACTTCACCTACAAGTCTATCGAGTTCGACGAAGATTTGGTCTCAATCCCCTCAAATCGGGGCCTGCCTTCGGACAGCGGATCGTGGCCCACCTGTGCCCGAAGCTGGAGGTCTCAATCCCCTCAAATCGGGGCCTGCCTTCGGACAGGGCGACCTCGGAGCCTAAGAGAAAGAAGGAACGGTCTCAATCCCCTCAAATCGGGGCCTGCCTTCGGACGCATCTATCGTCACCAAGACCACAGGATACTCACCGTCTCAATCCCCTCAAATCGGGGCCTGCCTTCGGACACCATGAGAGGCGAAATTATCGACACGTTAGTTCTGTCTCAATCCCCTCAAATCGGGGCCTGCCTTCGGACCATGCAGCTTACGGACTCGTGCGGATAACGCGCACTGTCTCAATCCCCTCAAATCGGGGCCTGCCTTCGGACACACCTAACACCACATTAGAGAGGAGTTAACCATGTCTCAATCCCCTCAAATCGGGGCCTGCCTTCGGACCGACGAGCTCAGAGCTCTTGCCGACAGGCAAGAGCTCCCGATGAGTCTCAATCCCCTCAAATCGGGGCCTGCCTTCGGACTATGGCTGCCTTGCTCTATCCCGAAACCGTCGAGGAGTCTCAATCCCCTCAAATCGGGGCCTGCCTTCGGACAGTCTATGCCAACACAATAGGGCAAGAATGCCTACGTCTCAATCCCCTCAAATCGGGGCCTGCCTTCGGACACTATGTCTCCCAGGGGCTTTTCTTTTGGTGCGCCTGTCTCAATCCCCTCAAATCGGGGCCTGCCTTCGGACTTGCAGGCCTCCCGGCCTCTATTCCGGCCTGTCGGGTCTCAATCCCCTCAAATCGGGGCCTGCCTTCGGACTTCCAAAGATCAGCCCTAGTGTTGGCGCAAGCCAAGTCTCAATCCCCTCAAATCGGGGCCTGCCTTCGGACGATAGAGGTGCCTGACAGGCTCAAGTGGCCTGCGGGTCTCAATCCCCTCAAATCGGGGCCTGCCTTCGGACTCAAGGCAGCCATAAGGCGCCTTGTCCATCCAATGTCTCAATCCCCTCAAATCGGGGCCTGCCTTCGGACTTGAGACATGTTTTCAGGGTGCGGGTGCTTGGGGAATTTGTCTCAATCCCCTCAAATCGGGGCCTGCCTTCGGACACCAGCTTCTCACGACTAAAGAGGCCGCCAGGTTCGTCTCAATCCCCTCAAATCGGGGCCTGCCTTCGGACCAACAAAGTAAGTTGCTAGAAGGCTGTGGTGCAACAGTCTCAATCCCCTCAAATCGGGGCCTGCCTTCGGACTTTGTTAATCACGGCGATATCGAGATCCGGCTAAGTCTCAATCCCCTCAAATCGGGGCCTGCCTTCGGACTCAACCGTTCAGCTCTGATGTTGGCTTGCGCCAACGTCTCAATCCCCTCAAATCGGGGCCTGCCTTCGGACCTATGGAAAGAAAAGAAAAAGACTGGTTCTGGATCAGTCTCAATCCCCTCAAATCGGGGCCTGCCTTCGGACACAAGCCTGTAGACTAACCGCCTTGGGGTCCCGCAGTCTCAATCCCCTCAAATCGGGGCCTGCCTTCGGACTCAACCGTTCAGCTCTGATGTTGGCTTGCGCCAACGTCTCAATCCCCTCAAATCGGGGCCTGCCTTCGGACCTATGGAAAGAAAAGAAAAAGACTGGTTCTGGATCAGTCTCAATCCCCTCAAATCGGGGCCTGCCTTCGGACACAAGCCTGTAGACTAACCGCCTTGGGGTCCCGCAGTCTCAATCCCCTCAAATCGGGGCCTGCCTTCGGACAGATTGTGGTTCCGTGGTAAGGTTGTCTGGTTCCAGTCTCAATCCCCTCAAATCGGGGCCTGCCTTCGGACGGAAGATTTGTGAACAGTCAGGAGAAGAGTCCGCTGGTCTCAATCCCCTCAAATCGGGGCCTGCCTTCGGACTCGAGGCCGTGGACCGCTGGCTCCAATGGCGCAACAGTCTCAATCCCCTCAAATCGGGGCCTGCCTTCGGACACAATGTTCAAGCTAAGGAAATGGCACTATGAGGATGTCTCAATCCCCTCAAATCGGGGCCTGCCTTCGGACCATCCGCGGTATGGCTTGGTGCGCATCTTGCGCACGTCTCAATCCCCTCAAATCGGGGCCTGCCTTCGGACTTCAAATAACCAGCAAAGGAATCCTGAACCACGAACGTCTCAATCCCCTCAAATCGGGGCCTGCCTTCGGACGACAACGGACCATGTGTCGACGTAGCCAAGGCCAAGTCTCAATCCCCTCAAATCGGGGCCTGCCTTCGGACGCACTTTACCGACTGCCGCCCCGAGCTTGCTTTGAGTCTCAATCCCCTCAAATCGGGGCCTGCCTTCGGACACATGCTCGATATAGACAACTGGACACGGTCCGAATGTCTCAATCCCCTCAAATCGGGGCCTGCCTTCGGACTATGAAGCTAATGATCCAAAAATCAAGCGAAAACTGTCTCAATCCCCTCAAATCGGGGCCTGCCTTCGGACACGAACCGAGTTCGTCCCAAGCGTTCACGGGATCGTCTCAATCCCCTCAAATCGGGGCCTGCCTTCGGACCTATGCTAGCGGTAGAATTTCCAAAAAAGAAGCTCCGTCTCAATCCCCTCAAATCGGGGCCTGCCTTCGGACGTTGACGAGACTATGCTAGCGGTAGAATTTCCAAGTCTCAATCCCCTCAAATCGGGGCCTGCCTTCGGACCCAGCACTAGGTGACAACTTTGCAAAGGAGAAGAATTATGTCTCAATCCCCTCAAATCGGGGCCTGCCTTCGGACACGGCGCTTGTGGTGCCGTCTGCAAGCTTTGCTGGGTCTCAATCCCCTCAAATCGGGGCCTGCCTTCGGACATATGCGTGCGGGAAGAAGGCCTCAGACCGGCAATATGTCTCAATCCCCTCAAATCGGGGCCTGCCTTCGGACTCATCGCGTGGTATCCAGGTGACCCTGGAACCTACCGTCTCAATCCCCTCAAATCGGGGCCTGCCTTCGGACATTGCTATGCCGTAAAGGCATGGCGATCACGGGCGGTCTCAATCCCCTCAAATCGGGGCCTGCCTTCGGACGCACTTGTTGGGGCGTGTTGCGCAACGGGTCAAGCAGTCTCAATCCCCTCAAATCGGGGCCTGCCTTCGGACAAAGGATGGAAGACACTCCCGGCAGAGGAAGCCCGGTCTCAATCCCCTCAAATCGGGGCCTGCCTTCGGACAGGATTTGGTTTGGAATGTCTGCCTGGATCAAGCCGTCTCAATCCCCTCAAATCGGGGCCTGCCTTCGGACTATGCAAAGTCAGACTTTAACGAGGTTGCTGTTACGTCTCAATCCCCTCAAATCGGGGCCTGCCTTCGGACAAGCGGATTCGAGCATACAATATTTCACACGGAAAGTCTCAATCCCCTCAAATCGGGGCCTGCCTTCGGACATTGAGCATCGGCGGATTGAGGCAGACGAAGCATGGTCTCAATCCCCTCAAATCGGGGCCTGCCTTCGGACCTTATTCGATGTGCGCCGATGGAAAGACGAAGAGTTTGTCTCAATCCCCTCAAATCGGGGCCTGCCTTCGGACATTCATCAAAACAAACTTCTAAGCCAAGACAAGTGTCTCAATCCCCTCAAATCGGGGCCTGCCTTCGGACATACCACCAATTCTGACGTGTCCAAACCACTCTGAGTCTCAATCCCCTCAAATCGGGGCCTGCCTTCGGACCTACTACTCGCTGGATGCCCTTCGGGCCTTTGTTCTCGTCTCAATCCCCTCAAATCGGGGCCTGCCTTCGGACTTTTGTGCGTCCTATGCGCACTTGTTGGGGCGTGTTGTCTCAATCCCCTCAAATCGGGGCCTGCCTTCGGACCATCTATGAGCGAATTGAAGTGTCCCTCTTGTGGAGTCTCAATCCCCTCAAATCGGGGCCTGCCTTCGGACCCAAAGAGGCCGCCAGGTTCTTGTCGGAGGCCTTGTCTCAATCCCCTCAAATCGGGGCCTGCCTTCGGACCCCCTACAACCTGGCATGCTGGCGCTACAACGGGGTCTCAATCCCCTCAAATCGGGGCCTGCCTTCGGACTGACGGTTGAATGGCCATATTACAGCGTGTGGCTAGGTCTCAATCCCCTCAAATCGGGGCCTGCCTTCGGACACTTTGCCTCGAGGGTGGAGGTTCGGGACCTCCACGTCTCAATCCCCTCAAATCGGGGCCTGCCTTCGGACCAAGGCCTTCAGGCCTCTCAAAGCCGCCGCCTCGAGGTCTCAATCCCCTCAAATCGGGGCCTGCCTTCGGACATCGAGGGAACACAAAAGCCCGCCCAAGGCCTTCAGGTCTCAATCCCCTCAAATCGGGGCCTGCCTTCGGACTTTGAGTGGATCGAGTCCCGTTGGGTTTTGTACAGTCTCAATCCCCTCAAATCGGGGCCTGCCTTCGGACGTAGCGAGGCCGTGGAATGAGGCCAGAGTTGCTCACGTCTCAATCCCCTCAAATCGGGGCCTGCCTTCGGACACCTCTTGCCTGCCCTGATTCCTCATGGGGACGAGTCTCAATCCCCTCAAATCGGGGCCTGCCTTCGGACTGTTGTTGCGTCTAGTGCAGAAACACAAAGAATCCGTCTCAATCCCCTCAAATCGGGGCCTGCCTTCGGACATGTGCCTTTGCTGTGGCGGTGGAGCGGTAGCGAGGTCTCAATCCCCTCAAATCGGGGCCTGCCTTCGGACGCCACAGCAGCCCTTTGGGTCCTTGAGGACCCGCAGGTCTCAATCCCCTCAAATCGGGGCCTGCCTTCGGACGAGGAACCATGGTAGAACAAGAATGCATCTTTCAAGTCTCAATCCCCTCAAATCGGGGCCTGCCTTCGGACAAACCCGGACCACGGGCGGGCGGGCGGCTCAAGCCCGTCTCAATCCCCTCAAATCGGGGCCTGCCTTCGGACCGCTATCGGGGCGTGGGGCCTCCCTTCGTGTCCGAAGGTCTCAATCCCCTCAAATCGGGGCCTGCCTTCGGACTCGAAATCCCGCTCGAGGCCGAAAACCCAACTGGTCTCAATCCCCTCAAATCGGGGCCTGCCTTCGGACACGGCATTTCGGCCCTATGGGCCACAAGAGTGGAGTCTCAATCCCCTCAAATCGGGGCCTGCCTTCGGACAGATGGTGGGCCACAACGTGACCTACGATCAGACGTGTCTCAATCCCCTCAAATCGGGGCCTGCCTTCGGACATTGTGCGCGTGACTGCTATGCCGTGAAGGCATGGGTCTCAATCCCCTCAAATCGGGGCCTGCCTTCGGACTCGGGGCCTTCTCTTTTAGTCCCTTGCAAACGGAGTCTCAATCCCCTCAAATCGGGGCCTGCCTTCGGACACGGGCAGCTCCCTTGGAAGCTGTGGCGACGGGGGTCTCAATCCCCTCAAATCGGGGCCTGCCTTCGGACTTTTAGTTTGCCGAGCAATGTGACGAGCCTCACGGTCTCAATCCCCTCAAATCGGGGCCTGCCTTCGGACCATACCGCCAATTCTGACGTGTCCAAACCACAAAGAGTCTCAATCCCCTCAAATCGGGGCCTGCCTTCGGACCTTATTAAGACGTGCGAAAAGATTCTTGGCGTCAAGTCTCAATCCCCTCAAATCGGGGCCTGCCTTCGGACATGAAGGAAGACACTCTTATTAAGACGTGCGAAAGTCTCAATCCCCTCAAATCGGGGCCTGCCTTCGGACATGAATCCAGGAAAGCTCATCGAATTCGGCGAGTCGTCTCAATCCCCTCAAATCGGGGCCTGCCTTCGGACGGAACCATGGTTATCACTCTGACGAAAAGATCCGAGTCTCAATCCCCTCAAATCGGGGCCTGCCTTCGGACTAAACGACACGAGAAAACTAAGAACGATCATAACGTCTCAATCCCCTCAAATCGGGGCCTGCCTTCGGACTCAAGCCGCCGTCTCGAGGGCAACCACGGCCTCAGGGTCTCAATCCCCTCAAATCGGGGCCTGCCTTCGGACCTCGCCGGCTCCTCCGCCGCTGGACTACACGCCGCGTCTCAATCCCCTCAAATCGGGGCCTGCCTTCGGACACAATTGTGCCGAATGTCCATGATATGTTCTATTGCGTCTCAATCCCCTCAAATCGGGGCCTGCCTTCGGACAAAAGGAACCACAACAATTGTGCCGAATGTCCATGAGTCTCAATCCCCTCAAATCGGGGCCTGCCTTCGGACATACAGGGAACACAAAAAGCCCGCCCAAGGCCAAGGTCTCAATCCCCTCAAATCGGGGCCTGCCTTCGGACAGATTGTCCCGCTCATAAACGGCCAAAAAACATCCTGGTCTCAATCCCCTCAAATCGGGGCCTGCCTTCGGACACGAGGGTGGAGGTTCGGGACCTCCACGACCCCAAGTCTCAATCCCCTCAAATCGGGGCCTGCCTTCGGACCTATGACATCCTCAAGGAGCATAAAACGCTCAAGTTGTCTCAATCCCCTCAAATCGGGGCCTGCCTTCGGACCCATCCACGACCGCACGTGAGGCGCTGACATTGCGCGTCTCAATCCCCTCAAATCGGGGCCTGCCTTCGGACGCGCCGTGGCTATAGTTTCTCGGACTACCTGTTTTGTCTCAATCCCCTCAAATCGGGGCCTGCCTTCGGACCTCTCTCCAAAGCAGGTTGCAAAGCTAATCGCGCGGTCTCAATCCCCTCAAATCGGGGCCTGCCTTCGGACACAGTGTGACCGCTACGGCCACAGCAAGCCCGCAAGTCTCAATCCCCTCAAATCGGGGCCTGCCTTCGGACTCATTCCCTACCATGTTTACAGCGATGACGGCACGAGTCTCAATCCCCTCAAATCGGGGCCTGCCTTCGGACTCACACTGTGACCGCTACGGCCACAGCAAGCCCGCGTCTCAATCCCCTCAAATCGGGGCCTGCCTTCGGACCCATTTGAATGGCGCGAGGAGATCCACGCTGGGCATGTCTCAATCCCCTCAAATCGGGGCCTGCCTTCGGACCATGGCATTACACATGGACAGGCAAAGTTTGGGTTGGTCTCAATCCCCTCAAATCGGGGCCTGCCTTCGGACTCATTGACACGCTAGTGCTTCGATGGAGCCGAAGCGGTCTCAATCCCCTCAAATCGGGGCCTGCCTTCGGACCGTTGTGGCAGTGATTCAGACAAGGACGTATGTGTTGTCTCAATCCCCTCAAATCGGGGCCTGCCTTCGGACTTCTTCTACTATGAAGAGGAAGCCAAGCCCGAGACGAGTCTCAATCCCCTCAAATCGGGGCCTGCCTTCGGACATCATGGTAGGAGTGCTGAGACGTGTTTATGCGGGGTCTCAATCCCCTCAAATCGGGGCCTGCCTTCGGACCAATATGCCTAGCGAAATTCCTCCGCAGGGAATCATGGGTCTCAATCCCCTCAAATCGGGGCCTGCCTTCGGACTCAGAAGATACCGTGCGCGAATGGCTTAGCAAGCCGTGTCTCAATCCCCTCAAATCGGGGCCTGCCTTCGGACCTAAGCACCGATGGCTTCACGGCCTTGTGGGCCACGGTCTCAATCCCCTCAAATCGGGGCCTGCCTTCGGACTATCGGACGAGAATTGAAGTAAAGGACAACCAGGAGTCTCAATCCCCTCAAATCGGGGCCTGCCTTCGGACGGGATACGACAAGGCCGGCACGGCTGTCGGGCGGTTGGTCTCAATCCCCTCAAATCGGGGCCTGCCTTCGGACTTACGTGCGCCTTGACGGGGGCGTAGGCCTCGATGCGTCTCAATCCCCTCAAATCGGGGCCTGCCTTCGGACGACGTGGCGTTGTTTTTGCGCAAGAGAGAAGGCGTGTCTCAATCCCCTCAAATCGGGGCCTGCCTTCGGACGAACATATGAAGGAAGACGTTCTAGTAAAGAGATGTGTCTCAATCCCCTCAAATCGGGGCCTGCCTTCGGACGAACATATGAAGGAAGACGTTCTAGTAAAGAGATGTGTCTCAATCCCCTCAAATCGGGGCCTGCCTTCGGACCCAAGTAATAGGAGAAAGAACTATGAAGCGCGAGACGTCTCAATCCCCTCAAATCGGGGCCTGCCTTCGGACCACTCAAAGCCGCCGCCCCCAAGAGGGCAACACGGCCGTCTCAATCCCCTCAAATCGGGGCCTGCCTTCGGACATAGTACGGTTACATAAACAAAGAGGAGAGATCCATGTCTCAATCCCCTCAAATCGGGGCCTGCCTTCGGACTCGAAAAGGTGCGGGATGAAGGCATGACAGCCAAGTCTCAATCCCCTCAAATCGGGGCCTGCCTTCGGACCCAAAGACCTGCGAATCAACTACCAGACATCGGTTGTGTCTCAATCCCCTCAAATCGGGGCCTGCCTTCGGACCATGAAGAACCTCATCGAAGCATTTCTGAGCGAGAGTCTCAATCCCCTCAAATCGGGGCCTGCCTTCGGACCCAGCCCGAGGAGGCCCAAGAGGGGCAGGAGGCCCGTCTCAATCCCCTCAAATCGGGGCCTGCCTTCGGACAAGTCGGTAGGCTTGATGACCGACTATGCAGGCTGTCTCAATCCCCTCAAATCGGGGCCTGCCTTCGGACATGCCGAAGGCCGGATCCGCAAGGAAATCCGGCTTGTCTCAATCCCCTCAAATCGGGGCCTGCCTTCGGACTTCATGAGGCCAAAGGGTGGGCAAGTGAAAAGATGGTCTCAATCCCCTCAAATCGGGGCCTGCCTTCGGACCCCATGATTTCTTCTGGGCTCGTCTCAGGCCAATGCGTCTCAATCCCCTCAAATCGGGGCCTGCCTTCGGACACACAAGGCCAAGGTGCAACGCCTTGGCCTTTTTGTTGTCTCAATCCCCTCAAATCGGGGCCTGCCTTCGGACGCACGTGCAAAGACGGAAAAGGACGAAGAACACATTGTCTCAATCCCCTCAAATCGGGGCCTGCCTTCGGACACAAAGCCGCCGCCCCCAAGAGGGCAACACGGCCAAGTCTCAATCCCCTCAAATCGGGGCCTGCCTTCGGACACTTTCTCCAGCCGCGCCGACCAGAGCGAGGGCTGGTCTCAATCCCCTCAAATCGGGGCCTGCCTTCGGACTAGACCATGAAAAGAATTGCAATACGCTCGTGTCAGTCTCAATCCCCTCAAATCGGGGCCTGCCTTCGGACATTAGGGCAAGGACTGAGGGCGACGAAGAATTTATCGGTCTCAATCCCCTCAAATCGGGGCCTGCCTTCGGACTCTGACGGCGGGCGGCTGATCTTATCGGCCACCCGACCGTCTCAATCCCCTCAAATCGGGGCCTGCCTTCGGACGAACCATGGTCGAACAAGAATGCATCTTTCAGAGGTGTCTCAATCCCCTCAAATCGGGGCCTGCCTTCGGACCATGAAGGAAACCAAAAAGCCTGCCCCGTGGCCAAGGTCTCAATCCCCTCAAATCGGGGCCTGCCTTCGGACCTGCGCGTCGTCCTCTTCCGAGGGGACCGCTACCAAGTCTCAATCCCCTCAAATCGGGGCCTGCCTTCGGACCAATCTTCCTAATTAATGGCCTTATTGAGGGCGTGTGGTCTCAATCCCCTCAAATCGGGGCCTGCCTTCGGACCCATTCCTGGCCGGGAATGGCCTGAGGTCTTCCTTGTCTCAATCCCCTCAAATCGGGGCCTGCCTTCGGACTTGACAAGCTCGTTGACTGAGCCGTGAGGCAGCCTCAGTCTCAATCCCCTCAAATCGGGGCCTGCCTTCGGACCCATATGCGTACGGCAATGAGAAGCTGGACCGGACCGGTCTCAATCCCCTCAAATCGGGGCCTGCCTTCGGACGCTATCGGTGCCCGTGCCAAGCTCCGCTTGGCACTAGTCTCAATCCCCTCAAATCGGGGCCTGCCTTCGGACAAACCAAAAAGCCTGCCCCGTGGCCAAGGCCACAACGTCTCAATCCCCTCAAATCGGGGCCTGCCTTCGGACCTTGAACGTGTGCTAAGAACGAACGCCTACGGCCATGTCTCAATCCCCTCAAATCGGGGCCTGCCTTCGGACCGGATGAACAGCGCGTAATATGGGTCAAAGGTTCCCTGTCTCAATCCCCTCAAATCGGGGCCTGCCTTCGGACTCACAAGGAAATTTTCAGGTTAATCGAACAGCCGCCTGTCTCAATCCCCTCAAATCGGGGCCTGCCTTCGGACAAACCAAAAAGCCTGCCCCGTGGCCAAGGCCACTCAAGTCTCAATCCCCTCAAATCGGGGCCTGCCTTCGGACCAAGGGAATCGGCCAAGGCCACGGGCGGGCATGGAGGTCTCAATCCCCTCAAATCGGGGCCTGCCTTCGGACCAAAGCCGCCGCCCCAAGGGAAAGTGGCCAAGGCCAAGTCTCAATCCCCTCAAATCGGGGCCTGCCTTCGGACTCAGGAAGGCCTTGGCGGGGAGCACAGCCCCCGCACGTCTCAATCCCCTCAAATCGGGGCCTGCCTTCGGACTCATACGAGCGTCTATGTGCTAGTGCACCAAAACAAGTCTCAATCCCCTCAAATCGGGGCCTGCCTTCGGACGCAATTTACCGAAGACCAGAGAACTCTCTCTACCCAGTCTCAATCCCCTCAAATCGGGGCCTGCCTTCGGACCCGTTGTCAACGGGGAACTGGTTTCATGGCGGAAGTCTCAATCCCCTCAAATCGGGGCCTGCCTTCGGACACTACGCCCCGCGGTTGGAGTGGATCATACGGGAAAAGTCTCAATCCCCTCAAATCGGGGCCTGCCTTCGGACTCTGGAAGCAAGGGATTACGAAATGGCGGCAATGCATGTCTCAATCCCCTCAAATCGGGGCCTGCCTTCGGACGTTGGCTGAGTGGATACAAAGAGTGAAACAACAATCGTCTCAATCCCCTCAAATCGGGGCCTGCCTTCGGACACATGAGTGTGGCTAATCTGATATGGTACCCCAACGGTCTCAATCCCCTCAAATCGGGGCCTGCCTTCGGACTGCAGCCCTCGGGCTTCACGGGCTCGCTGACCTCCTGGTCTCAATCCCCTCAAATCGGGGCCTGCCTTCGGACTCTTGGACGAGTGCGGATTTTCATCCAGAGTGGAAGTCTCAATCCCCTCAAATCGGGGCCTGCCTTCGGACTCATGGTGTTCCCCTTCCCCTTACTGGCCCCCTAGTGTCTCAATCCCCTCAAATCGGGGCCTGCCTTCGGACATTCGCTTTGCGAAACAAAACAGCACCTTGATAAGCTGTCTCAATCCCCTCAAATCGGGGCCTGCCTTCGGACAATGGCCTCGTGAGGGTCACTCTCAGGAACCGCACGGTCTCAATCCCCTCAAATCGGGGCCTGCCTTCGGACTTACTGTGTGGCGCTATCGGGGCGTGGGGCCGCACTGTCTCAATCCCCTCAAATCGGGGCCTGCCTTCGGACCCAGCAAATGGGTCATATCGATTCGCAAAGAGGCCCTGTCTCAATCCCCTCAAATCGGGGCCTGCCTTCGGACTAACGCACTACTCAAGGCCACAGGGGACAAGTCCCTGTCTCAATCCCCTCAAATCGGGGCCTGCCTTCGGACACACGCGATGCGGCCGCTCTGCTAAGCACCATGCTAGTCTCAATCCCCTCAAATCGGGGCCTGCCTTCGGACTTGAGGCCTTTGGCCTAGGGTCAGTCTTCGACCGTATGTCTCAATCCCCTCAAATCGGGGCCTGCCTTCGGACACTTCATGGGCCGAGGCCGTTCCCTCCATCGAAGGGGTCTCAATCCCCTCAAATCGGGGCCTGCCTTCGGACTCATGGGTCCCGCAGCTCTGGTTAGCACCGATAATGGTCTCAATCCCCTCAAATCGGGGCCTGCCTTCGGACCCACGCTTCAATGGCGCGGGGTATCCCAGCGCGAACTGTCTCAATCCCCTCAAATCGGGGCCTGCCTTCGGACGATCAACAAACCGCTAGTGGGTCCCGCCAACAAAGCGTCTCAATCCCCTCAAATCGGGGCCTGCCTTCGGACCTGAACGCCAGCCCCGTGGGCAACCCCCACGGGGTTTTGTCTCAATCCCCTCAAATCGGGGCCTGCCTTCGGACATTTTAACCCTGCTTCCGGGAAGCCAGTGGGTAGGTCTCAATCCCCTCAAATCGGGGCCTGCCTTCGGACTTGATGTCAATCAGGAGATCTCTAGGGCAGAGGCTTGGTCTCAATCCCCTCAAATCGGGGCCTGCCTTCGGACGATGAGGTGATCGCCAAGTGGGCCGAGGCTTACCCAGGTCTCAATCCCCTCAAATCGGGGCCTGCCTTCGGACACACCACCGAAGTCACCGAGTAAGGAGGCCAGACGTCTCAATCCCCTCAAATCGGGGCCTGCCTTCGGACACACCACCGAAGTCACCGAGTAAGGAGGCCAGACGTCTCAATCCCCTCAAATCGGGGCCTGCCTTCGGACAGAGGTGCCGGTGCACGTTGCAACCGGTCTCACCGAGTCTCAATCCCCTCAAATCGGGGCCTGCCTTCGGACTCTTAGCTTGTCTGGGCGCTTACTGTCAAGCTTTCCAAGCCTGTTTCGGAGCATCCCGCGCCAAGGTTCCCCAGCTTAACGCAAAAACGAGCCTTCACTTTCGTTTAAAACCTCGTAAGCGTTTGACTCTACACTGTTATACTTTTGCGGAGCACCTCCCAGGCACCCCTCTCGAAAATTCAATACCTTAGTCACCAATGCCCAATATGCCCTAACATCCTCCGCATCTCTTGCAAAAATCTCAGTTTTTCATGGAAACTTGATGTGTTAAACCTTTCAACCCCGCTCCGGAATGTGCCCCGTAGATGGTTCGTCAACAACCCAAAATCGAGGAGTACAACAGTAGGCCGATGGAAGTGCGTCTGCTACGGTTAGATAATGCCGTGACTTACCCTCTCCGGTGCCATGCCTGTTCCCACATGCTCAAAAGATCCAAGACACCGTTCGCACTGTCGATAAAACCTCACCGTGTCTGTCGTGTGGTCGATGAGACGACTCAAACGATCCATGAGCGTCAGCAGCTTTTTTTCCGTAAGCGCCGGGCACTCAAAGACGGATTTCTGCACCCGGTACCCATAGCCCTTTAACACCTTAACAACCCGATACCTTGTGCGATCATCCGAAACGTCAAAACACACCACGTAGAACATGGACATGGCAGGCTTCCCTGGTTTGAGTCAGAGTCCAAAGCCCCGTCAAAAAAGCTTCTATCCCTTAAAATCGGGTCCACGGAAAAGGTTCATAGACCAGCGTTTCCCCCATAAGAAAACGCAGGAAACGACGTGCTTGATCCCGCACCACACCCCGATACGTGGTCATGGTCCCCTCAAAAGGACACCGTATCGGCGTGTTCATCCATCGTTCATAAGCGTCGACAAAAGCACGCGCCATACGAGGCTTCATCTCTACAGGCCGATGATCACGAAGATCCTCTTCATCAACACCATCGGTCGAAGACACCTCTTTTTGCACAAAATCATCAGGCCCAATGACGCGACGGTTAGTCAGGGCCAAAACCAAACGATCCCCCAAATGCACGCGCCATTCTTCCACAAGATCACATGCCAAGGACGGTCGCCCATATTCTTCCGTGTGCAGCGTCCCTAAATATGGATCCAGTCCGACTATCTTCACAGCCGTGAGCACCTCGTTGGTGAGCAGAGTGTACGTAAAAGAGAGTAAGGCGTTGATGGGGTCGAGCGGAGGTCTTTTGGTCCGCCCCGAAAAGGAAAAGCCCGGCACACGGATCAGCTCCCCAAAAACCCCGAAATACAAATTGGCGCCACGGCCTTCCAGCCCCCGCACCATGTCCATATCCTCCTCCATGGCCGCCATGCGGGCCAAACCTTGAATCTGCGCGGCCGTATCCCTGAGCCTTTCGGAACCGTATTCTCCCGCCCGTCGCGATAGAAAACGCGCCGCATTTCTCAGCTTAGCCTCCACCAGCAATCTCGCAATCCGCACCGCCTCCTTCTCATCAGCGAATCTCAAATACTGCGCCTTGCGACGAGCCACATGCTTGTGTTCATCCACCACAAGACGGCCTCGAAAATGCCCCCACGGGCTTAAAAGAACCGTTTCCACACGACGCCGTACCAGTTCATGAACCACAGCACCACTTAAAGAGGCGCCAACCAATACCAGCTGCTCCAACCCTTCCAAGGGAATGCGCCCTATGGCTTCATCTTTGCGCCAGATGATCAGCTCTTCACCCTGTTTGCGCAGGTAAGTGCCGGGTTCCAACACGTAGTAGCGTTCCATGAGGAATGTCCTCCAGTGTTCATCCGACTGTCGAGGAAAACACAACAGTCCACCCCTACAGGAACCTCTCCCCTTAGCATGGTTAGTCCAGAAAACGTTCCACCAGACGCACAGCTTCCTTAAGCGCGTTCAAAGCATCCCGAAGATTTTCTACCCTCTCCGCCTTCATCGCCCCTTCCGGCTCCTGCCATTCAGGCCAGTGCAGCAGGGGATGCGCATAGCGGACATTAGGCCCGAAGTCACAGAAGGAGACCTCCATACCCAAAAGACGGTGAATCTTTTTACATCCGAGCGGCGTCCCTCGAAGCCGTGAAAGCTGGTAGTCTACATAGTGGGGATTGTATTCCGGAACATATTGAAACACATGGTGCAAAAGCACCTTGGCTCTTGGAAGAAACCCCAAAGTCCCCAACAGAATCTTTTCGGCTCGAACAGATAAGCTTCGTTGCTGCCTACATTCCACAAGAATCTGTCCCAAGGCCGCACATCGGTCCTCCAGAACAGCCAACTCCGGATAATCCGCCGCCCATTTTTCCCTCTTGGGATGCACGAGCACGGCAGCTCCTTCTGTCTCTGATTTCAGCTCCTGAAACACCTTGGCCGGAATGCGCCGTACCTTTTCTAAAACAGCCAATTGACCGTCCAGGGAACGATCCCGCGTGTTAAGAAAATAGGAAGGACGACCTGTAAGCCGATGAATGCCAAGGGGTAGTTTCACCAGATTCCCCAGCCCCTTGCCTTCCAATCGATCTTGCTTGGGAAAGACTTCCAGTTGAAAACAGGAAACGTCCGGCTGAAGACGCGCGGCCAATCGTTGCAGGACTGCACGCACCAGAGCTGCCGGCAGCGGCTCCTCAAGGAAAAACCAAAAATGAAACCCTTTGCCGCCACTAAATTCCACTAGACACGGCAAATGCCAACTTTTGGCCGTTTCCATCAGACGTGTCAAAAGGTAGCGCTGCTCACGACGTACAAGATCCCGTTTTTGAGCCATGCCCTCCCGGTTCCGAAGTTCAAGACGCAGGTCCGCGTCCAGGACACCCAGTCGAACCCGACTGTCTTGTTGCAGCAAGTATATCCCATAAGTCTTTCGCCCCTGAAGATGATCCATGACATCGGCCATTTCCAAAGCACGACGAACCGGCACATAGCCCTGGGTTCCCTGGTTGCGATCCACCCATTGACGTGCAAAACAGTCCTCCCGCCCCTGAAACAAGGACATGTATCGTTGGACGGCGGCTTCTCGTTGTCTCAGCTCCCAAAAAGGCCCTTCGATTTGAGAAAAATCCTCGTTGGTAGCTTCCCCTTTTTCTTCGGCCTCTTCCATCCATGGCGGGGCATCCGACAAAACGTTCCGGGAAGAAGCATCCTCGGAAGAAGGCGGGTCCATCTGGGATGCGAAGGCTTGCGTTGCATTCCGGCCCAAAACTTCAAGCAAGGCCACGCGTTCCCGCCAAGCTTCCATAAAATCCGGACAGTGTGTCGTAAGCCATTCCAATATGGCCAAGGCGGTGACGATATCCCCGGCAGCTTGGGCCAATCGCGCACATCGCAAAGCGTCCTGAGGCGGTAAAGCCCGCCAGAATTCGGGACGACGAATGATCCTCAGGATAGATTCCTGGTCTTTGTTTTCAGCGATGCCCTTTTCCAGGTTTCGAAGGACCAAGGCGTAGTCCACCTTGCTCTCGGATGCCTCTTTTACGAAAGGTTTTCCCATGTCCATGGAATTCCCCTCTTCTTCGCAAAGATCAAGCTCGAGTGTCGCCGGCCTATTCCCCTTGGGAGGACTCGTTTTTTGGCTTCATCTCCTGAAGGATTCGTTTCTTGAGCTCTTTAAGGTGCGGGTACACAGGCCGAAAGGCGCTTAGCTCTTCGGCCACTTGCCAAGCTTCTTCATATCGGCCCAGACGATAAAGAGCCGCCGATTCCCAGAACAGGGCCTCATCATGGGGATTTTGATAGGTAGACCGCGTGAAGGCGCTGGCTTCTCGAGCCCACTGCAGGCACTTTTCCAGAGCGTTTTGACGAAAACCGATTTTCGCCAAACGTACCAAAGCCTTGTGGCGGCCTCGACGGTCTTTTTCGGCCGCTTTCTTCAGCAACCCTTTCGCTTGGTCCAGACGCCCTTGGGCGACCAGAACATCCGCTTCCGTCCAAAGCACGTAAGGGCGTTTTCGGTGAGCCGGAATACGGCTCAAGGTTTTCTCGGCTTCTTCCACTTTGCCTTGAGCCAAAGCTACGCGGGCACGCAGTTCAAAAACGTAATCGTGATTCGCTGGATCCGCCTGGCTGGAGGCAAAGTCCAAAGCCTTTTCGGCTTCTTTCAAATCCCCCATGGCGTAATGCACCTTGCCCAAGGCAAAGTATTTATGAACCAAAGAAAGGTATTGACTTGCACTGTCCTCTTGCAGACATCGGGTTAAAAGGTTTAAAGCGCCTTTGGCGTCTCCCAATTCCAGCAGGCATGAGGCCCATTGGTAAAGGGATTTGATCGCGTTTTTTCTTTCCTGATGACGGCTCTTTCTTTGTTCCTCGTCCAAGGCGTCCCAGTTGCCTACGGCACTGCGAAAGAGAGGCAAAGCTCGGTCCGGCTTGTTCTGAATCTTCTTGTAAAGCATCCCCTGTCGGTAAAACTGGGTGACGTTGTCCGGACGTAGTTCTCGAGCCTTGGCGAAATGCTTGTGGGCCAGCTCCAGGCGGGCCTTTCGTTCTTCTGGATGCAGGAGCACTTCCCCGTTTTTCGCCGCATAGAGGCTCTCGTAAGCGATGTAGGCGACGCGGGCGTGAGCCTGATAGTCGTCGGGACATTCCTGAACACAACGACGGGCCAAGTCCAAGGCCGCATCGTGCTTTTTCAACTGACACAGAGCAAAAGCCGCTTCTCCCCAAAGCGCAGGACCAAACCCCGCTTCCACCAGCTCGGGAAAGCACTCTTCGGCCGGATGAATCAAATCCAAAACATCCTGCCATCGAGCTTCCGAGCGCAGGTTTTCCAATTCGCTCCACAGACGGCCGAAAGCTTTGGAAAGCCGCTCGGAAACCCTCTGCTGAACCGCCAGTTGATCCAAAAAGGACGAATCCTTGTCCACCTCAGGCTTTTGGGAAGGATTTTCATCAGTTACGGATGCCGATACCGCCGAAGGCCAAGCAATGACAGTTTTTTCAGTCATGGTTGTGACTCCCTTGGAAAAGACGTCGAAAATTTTTTCCACAGCGTTTGCTAGTTAAGTTCCACGGCCTCAAGATCGATCTTTACAAAGGAAGCTATGGCATGAACCGCGAAAGGCTCTTGACACATGGTCACGAAAGCGGCCGCATCAAAACCCCGGGTGTCAAAAAAAGAGACCCTCCAATTCGGTCACCCCATGAAAAAATCCCATAAAGCCAAACTTGACATTTTTTGCGGGTTTGTGAGAACGTTTTCACAATTCCTTTTTTGCAAAACGCTTCTCGAAGGCCGTTAGGTGGAAATGAGGGAGAAAGCACCATGACGGCGAGACAATCCTTACGATTTTTACGGCTTCGAATGGAAATCAGAGCCCGCAAAAGGCTGGAACTTCCAAGCTACAAAGGCAGCACGCTTCGAGGCGCTCTGGGGATGGCGCTCAAGCACAGCTGCTGTGCTGCGCGACGACGTCCCTGTGAAACATGTTCTTTGCGGTTTTCTTGCCTCTACGTCTACCTTTTCGAAACCCCGATTGGAGGAGAAAACCCGGCAGACCTTCGGTATCGGAATGCGCCACACCCCTTTGTGCTGCAACTGGCCAAGGACGGCCCCGTGACCCTGGAGCCTGGTGAGCCATGGTCCTTTGATATGACCATCATCGGGCGTGCCATGCAGTGGACCCCTTATCTGGTTCTGGCGACGCAGCGCATGGGTGAGATCGGTGTGGGCAAGGGGCGGGGCACTTACGACTTGGAACGCGTGGTGTCCTTAGACGAAGCGGGAGAACCATGGGAAGAACTTTATCAGGACGGGCTGTTGCGGCTTCCCGAAAGGAGTCTCTCTTTGATAACGGACCCGATAGAAGTTCAGCCGTCCAGGAGGGAGTCACAAAGAGTGGATTGTTGGACCTTGGAATTTGTGACGCCGATCCGGTTGGTTTCTCAGGGGGAACCGGTTCGACTTCCACACTTTCCTTTGTTCATGGCCACATTGCTTCGGCGTTTAGAGAATCTGTGTCGTTTTCATGGAGAAAACGGTTGTGAACCCAAGGTTCCGTATCGCGAGTTAATGGATCGGGCACAGTCCGTGCGCATGGTGGCAAATCGTACGCGATGGTTTGATTGGGAAAGGTACTCGCACCGTCAAGGGAGAAAGATGCATTTAGGAGGGCTTGTGGGGGACGTGGTTTACGAAGGGGACATAACCCCCTTTCGGCCTTATCTCCTCGCAGGCCGATGGGTGAACGTGGGAAAAGGAACCAGTTTCGGCCTCGGCCGCTACGAGGTGAGAACCAGCAGGGAGGGGGACTGATTCATGCTTTCCCGAGAAAAAAAACTTGCGTTGTGTATGGCGGGGCTTCTCCACGATGTGGGAAAATTCAGGCAGAGAGCCGAGTTTCCAGAAGATAAGGGGCTTACCCACGGTCAGATCGGCTATGAGTGGCTCAAACAACATTACGGAGAAACAGCCATTGAAGCCCTCGGAGCCGTGAACCATCATGCCACCGATGAGGAGGTATGGTCTGTCAACGAGCTCCTGATTCTTTACGAAGCCGACAATTGTTCGGCATCGGAACGACGGACCCATTACGATAAAACGAAGGACGTCTCCGCTGCCTGGCATCGGCAGGTGCCTTTGGCCTGCGTCTTTTCCAGGGTACGTAATCCCCATGAAGAGATTCCGAAAAGGCTGCCGCTTAAGCCGGCTTACTGGCATCTGCCGTCGAAAGATGGGCTTATGGGCTGGCATCCTCCAGAAACCACGGAAAAAGCTAACACTGCTGAAAATTACAAGGAGTTGTGGAAGGCGTTTACTAACGAGTTTGATGCGCTCAGAGCGTGCGGGAATCACCGAAACCCGAATGTGCTTTTGCACCTTTTGGAAAAATACACCGGGGTCGTTCCCTCCATTACCCTTCGCATCAAGGGGGTGAATGACCAGGAAACCTATCGCAAGCACCCCGATATTTCCCTCTTTGATCATCTCAAAACCACGGCAGCTTTTGCTGTGTGCTTGGCCGAGTGGTGTCAGGAGCGTTACGCGGATCGGTGGGAAAAAGAGATCCTGAAAGAGGAGATAGCCGGGGAGGCCACTTGGGCACAGGATGCCGAATGTCCCTTTTTGCTCGTCGGTGGAGACCTTTCCGGCGTGCAGCGTTTCATCTACACCATTTCTTCTAAAGGGGCTTTGAAATCCCTGAAGGGCCGCTCCTTTTTCCTGGAGCTTTTTCTGGAACACGCTGTGGACTCCCTTTTGGAAGCCCTGGAGCTTTTCCGCTGCCATGTGATTTTTACAGGTGGCGGTCACTTTTACCTGGTGGCTCCCAACACCCCTAAGACGGCAGAAACCCTTCGCAGGGTGAGTCAACGCCTAAATGACTACCTTTTTAGAGATTTTAACGGAGCTTTGGAACTTTTCCTGCGTTGGGTGCCTTTTCGCAAAGCGGATCTGAGAGACGTCACACGCACCTGGACGCATCTTTCTCAGGAATTGGAAGAGGCGAAAAAAAGAAAGGGAGAGGCTTTTCTGAAAGACCTGCTCGGTGAGGCGCAAGAGCCTCACCCCGATTGCTACACGGACAAATGCCAGGTGTGCGGCCGCGAGGATCGACCTCTAGATAAGCTTACCATCGGCGAAGCCACCTTTCCCGTTTGCGATCCCTGTTACGACCAATACAATTTGGGGAATCTCCTTCAACAGGCAAGCCGAAAAGGACCCTACCCGGTGATTTATCGCTGGAAGGAGATTCCTGCGGGGCTAAAAAAGAATGAGTACATCAGCATTGATGACCGTTATTACCAACCTGTGCAAATGAGCTTTAACGACAAAAGTCCGAAGAAGCTTCCGGAGAATGCTGAAGCCGTCTACCACTTGAATGATTGGGATCTGACCCACTACACCCACAAAGGTAGCCGCCCGCTTTTCGCTGCGGTTTATGTCCCACCGGAAGAGGACTTTAAAGACTTGGAAAGCATGGCCAAGCGAGGTTTTGGCATCGCTCGCATTGGGGTCCTTCGCATGGACGTGGACCGGCTGGGGCGTGTCTTTTCCCTAAGCCTTCCTGAAGGGGAGAGAACCTTTTCGTTAACGGCCTCCCTCTCGCGACACTTAAGTCTTTTTTTCAAATTCCATCTCAATGGAGTGTTGCGCGGAGAGAAAGGATACCCTGCCAGGACCCGATTGTTAGGTAGAGAAGACGGCGCCAGACTCCTCACGGTAGTCTATTCCGGCGGAGACGACCTATTTCTCATCGGACATTGGCTGGATGTTCTCGAAGCTGCTTTGGATATTCAACGGGCTTTCAGTGCTTACACAGCCAATCCTTATTTGACGGTTTCGGCAGGGTTGGCCTTAGGAGGTCCCCATGAACCCGTCTATCGCCTGGCCGATGCTGCAGGAGAGGCCGAAGATCGGGCCAAGGCAGACAGAGAAGAGAACGGAAAGAGGTTCCCGGGGCGAAAAGCTTTCTGCGTCTTCGGCAATCACACCTTCCCCTGGCATGAGAGCACCGTGCCCGGTGTCGGTAGCGTCTTGGAAATTTTGGGGTGTTTTGAACCCTTTTTGTCCGTGGGACCAACAAGTTTGAAGATTCGCGCGGAAGGGCTGTCCAAATCCTTTTATTACAAGCTCCTACAACTTGTGCGGCTCCAGCGTCGCGATGGAGTTTGGATGCTCCCGAAGTTGGCATACCTTTTTGGGAGGACTCGAGTGCACGCATCCCTAGAAGAAAACTGGTTAGACCTTAGAAAGTACATGTTTTCCGAGAAGGCCCGGGGGTGGCGCCATGTGGAAATGGCGCTCGTCATCCTTTTAATGATGATGAGAGAAGGAGACCGGAACAATGAGTGACACCAAAAAACCTAGCAGCATCAGTGAATTCAAAGGTGAACTCAGGGACTTAAAACAAGTGTCCATGGAACGTTTGGTGGAAATTGCGGACTCAGTGGGATTCCAAATTTCTGAAAGAGTCAAAATGAATCAGATCCGTCGCTTTTTGGACGGGGCCCGCAAGGTGGAAGCGGAAGTGAAGAGATCAAAACAGTTTGATCAGGTAAAGGATCGTATCGTTTTGCTTCGACCCAAACTGGCTTATGCCGCCGGACGCAACGCGGATGTCAAGCCGTTGGCTGAGCTTTTGGATGCGGCGGTTACGTCGGCGGCCAAGTCCGAGGAAAATTTCAAAAAATTCCTGCGACTCATGGAAGGAATCATCGCTTACCACCGTTACCATGGAGGAAGGGACTAAGAGGAGGGGGGTGGCTATGACACCGAAGACTTACCGCAAACTTTTGGGAAAAATCGTATTGGAAGGCGTCATGGAATGCCTGAGCGGGCTCCATATCGGAGCGTCCAAGGAAAACCTTGAGATCGGCGCTTTGGACAGTCCTGTGGTCAGGGATCCCATTTCATCGGAACCGTATGTTCCCGGCAGTTCTTTGAAAGGGAAACTGAGGGCTCTTTTAGAAAAAGCTCACCCTGAACTTTTTCCCAACCGGGATGGTGGCTCCGGTATCAGTCGCCATGAGTGCAACGACTGGAAGCCCGGCAACAATAAGAACAAAAATTACGGTATCACGCTGGACTATCCCGGGGCTCTGCAATGTCCGGTTTGCCGTCTTTTCGGTTCCACAGGAGCCGGTGACGGTGATAACTTTCCGGCGCGTCTCAAGGTCAGGGATATGCGCCTTACGGATCAGAGCCGTAAGGAGCTGGAGGCCATTGACACGGGGCTACTTTTTACCGAGTGGAAGTTCGAAAACGGTATCGATCGTGTTACCTCGTCAGCCAATCCCAGGAACCTGGAAAGGGTTCCTCGAGGCACCCGGTTCCAATTTTCGATGACCTATGACGTAGAAGATTTAGAAACGCTGCACGAAGATTTGAAAAACCTTCAATTGGCAATCGCCTTGTTGCAGGACGACGCTTTGGGCGGTCACGGATCTCGCGGGTACGGTCATGTGAAGTTTGAGTTTAGCGAGATAGAAGCCCGAAAAATAGATTACTATCGAGGGCAAAAGGAACAGTCCAAAACGGTGACAAGCCTTGAAGAGCTGGCTGACTTGGCCCAGTTTTTTAATAACGGTCAAAGGGCTTAAGGCGAGGAATCCATGAAAACCTATCTTTATCACCTGGAATTTCCAGGAGGGGCCCACTTCGGTCGGCAGGGGATTGGGTTGGAGGAAACCCGGGAGTCTTTTTCATCGGATTCCTTGTTTTCAGCTCTCATCAATGCATTTTCCCTTGTTGGTGAGGCGGACGAGGTGCTGGCGGCCTTAGGAAGTGAGACTCCACCGTTTCATCTGAGTTCCCTTTTCCCCTATGGACCGGATAAGAGCGACAAGAATAGCAAGCGGCTCTACGCATTGCCTCGACCCATGACGATGCCACGAGTTCAAGACAACTCCGTTCTTCGATCCGCCGGCAAGGACCTGAAAAAGATTCGATACTTGGTGCCTGAAGACGTTGTTCGCTGGCTGGATGACCGACCCTTGACCGAAGACGACATTCATGCCATGCGAACACGCGCTGCACGGCTGGCTCGACCCTGGAATGAAGAAACGAAAGAGGGGTGGCATGCTGTCTTTCTGCGGCCTCGTGTAGCTCTGGACCGTAATTCGCAAAACAGTGCCATCTGGTGGTGCGGTGAGATCCACTTTAGTCGGAAAGCCGGTCTTTTCGGGTTGGTGCGGTTCCAGGACGAAGCGTGGAAACCTCGGCTGGAAGCCGCATTTCGGCTTCTGAGTGATATGGGCTTGGGAGGCGAACGCACCTACGGGCTGGGTATGTTCCGTTTCGACGGTTTTACGCCCGTCGAGGATGTATGGTCATTGAACCTGCCCGAGGCCGATCCCAGACGTCACGTGTTGTTGTCACGATACGTCCCTACAAAGGATGAGCTCGGGCGACTACCTCAGGTGTTGAGCGCGTGGGACATGGAGGAGAGTCGAGGTTACGTGGTGTCCGGCCGTTCGGCCACCACCGTCAAAAGGAAACGCGTGCGATTCCTCATTGAGGGATCCGTTGCCCGCGAACCCCTTTCAGGCCGACTTGTGGATGTCACGCCGGAACAAGGCTTAGCTTTAGGCCTAACTCATCGTGTGTATCGGTCAGGGTTGGGGTTTTGGTTTCCCTAACGTTTGAGTTCAGGAGGCGTTTCATGGCCACACAGACGGCTACCTCCCCTGTGATGGACAAAGCTCTGGAAAAGCTGACCGTCTTTTTAACGGTACTTTCTCCCATTCACATTGGAACAAAGGACGGCGCACTTCAGCCCATGGAGTACCTTTTTGACGGGGCAAGGGTGCATGTGGTGGATGAAACCAAGCTTGGTCGCTTTCTCTTGCAGAGGAACCTACTGGACAATTTCGTGCAGCAGGCTTTCTCAGGAGATTTAAGGAAAAAAGGTCTGCACGGTTTTTTAAAGGAGAAAGCCCGAGACGTGGATTTCAGGAAAATCGGTCCTCAGGTGGCGTCTTACTCAGTTCCCGGGGGATCTTCGAATATGCCGGATTTTAGACCGTTTGTGAGAGACGGTTTTGGAAACGTTTACTTGCCAGGAACATCCATCAAGGGCGTTTTGCGCACGGCCATCATTTATAACATACTTAAAAGCGAGCTTCCCTCAGGGTCGAGCCAAGGGAAGCATCCTCGAGAACAAAAGGTCAGATCATGGATCCGGCAATTGCGGACGGAAAAAAAACAAGAAAGGGCAAAGAAGTTCCTTTCGACCGAGTTGCAAAAAACGACCCTTCAGTGCTGGAAGCTTGCAGGCGGCGGCAAAGAGCAAAACCGTGACCTTTTGCGGTGTTTAAAGGTTCGAGATGCCTACCCCTTAAACGGCAAGGTGGAAACCAGTGTCATTCCCATTCGGTTTCTTTCCAAAAAAAAGGATGGAGCCCACTACTGGAGCGCGAAGCCGAGGGGAGGTGGCGACCTTGAGATCTGGGTGGAGGCCGTGATCGGTGGCACCTTTCAAACGGAAATCTTATGGGATCATGCCCTATGGGAAAAATTTTGCCATAATAATCCAACGTTGAAAAACTTGGGAGAAATGAGCCCGAAAAAAATCCTACTTATGGCTAATGCCATGAATCGCGACGTCATCGATCATGAGAGGGCTTTTTACTCCTCCAAGGGGATGGCTCAAGGCGAGCTTCTTAAGCAATGGTATGAGCAACTGGGGACGTCCGTTTTGCGTATCGGCTTCGGGTCAGGCATGCTCTCCACAACGGTGAATCTCCTGTGGAGTGAACAACTTCGCCGGGAGATTCGAAATGTCTGCGGCCATGATCGAGGGGAGGACCCGGCCCCCAAATCCCGTCGAGTTTGGGTAAAAAGTGATAGGGAATGCCTGCCTATGGGGTGGACGCAAATTAGGATTGCTTCGGATCCTAGGGACGGCGAAGCGATCCCCAAAGACAAAGACCAAACAGCTTCCCAGGAGCCTCGTGAGCAAAGGCGAGAGGACCAAAACATTTCGCAAGTCCGCACGTTTGAGAAAAGCGCACCCAAACCGAGCCAACCGGTGCGTGGCGACGCAGTTTCAATTCAGGCTCGTGGACTTTCGGGTGGAAACCTCCAAGAGGCTCGAACGTCGGCTGCATCAAAAGATTTTTCCAAACAAGGCGAAGGGGTTTCCCCCAAAAGCCCCGAAGTCAAAGTGAGCAAAACGCCGTCTTCTGCGCTCGAGGTCAAAGCCAAAGAAACTTCTTTAACCAATAGAATAGAAATGGAGCGGCTCCTTAAAGATCTGGAGAAAGCCGATAAGGCTTCGGCCCGAGCAGCGGCACAAATCCTCAAGGACAGAATGCTGAAACAAAAACTGTGGAAAACTTCTCCCTATAAAACAACTTTGGAAGAAATCCTTTCGGAAGACGACCTTTGATCTTCCTTCACTGAGCTGGAAGGAAAAAGGTGAAGCCATGGTTCTTGCCCAAAAATATTTTTCGATTCGGTGTCATCCTTATGGAGGCTGTTGATGTGCGGTGTTAGGGATACAGGAATCCAGCCGTCCCGCAAATCTGTTGACAGGGTTTGGTTGAGCTCGGCCCCGAATGCAGGCGGTTGGGAAGTCGATGGCTGGTTCCGTTTTCCTCGTTCACTTTCTGCTTGCCTTTGCCAAGGTCCTGTGATAGACAGGGCTGCTCTCGCACCCGGGATGAAAAGCGGGTAGGCGGTTTGATTGGGGAGAGGTTCCCGAGTGGCCAAAGGGAGCAGACTGTAAATCTGCCGGCGACGCCTTCGGAGGTTCGAATCCTCCCCTCTCCACCACACCTGAAACATGTAGGAGATAGTGGCAGCGGAAGCGGGCCATTGTCGTTCGAACTGCATGTTCAATTCGAGCACAATCCCGTCTTGCATGTCCGCCCTATGAGGTGTGGGCCCACGTAGCTCAGGAGGTAGAGCACTTCCTTGGTAAGGAAGAGGTTCACCGGTTCGAGCCCGGTCGTGGGCTCCATTTTTTTTGGAGCGAAAATGGGGCGCCTTCTGCCACAGACTCCGCGCCGTCCGGTTTATGCGTATCTTAGGTGAGGCTTGGGGACCCAACGGTCCGACAGGAAGATCGACTCGTGACGTGAGGAGGAAGAGCGATGGGGAAGAAGAAGTTTGAGCGGACGAAGCCGCAC
>JBBFKY010000002.1:0-167163 GCA_037481875.1 Desulfosoma sp.
CGAGGCCGAAAGGCGTAGGTGATGGGAAACAGGTTAATATTCCTGTACCACCGGGAAAGCGTTTGAGCGATGGGGGGACGCAGAAGGGCAGGCCAGCCGGGTGATGGACGTCCTGGTGTAAGCCTGTAGGCGGAGGGTCCAGGCAAATCCGGATCTTCGTCAAACGCCGAGAGGTGATGCCGAGGCCGCAAGGCCGCAAAGTGGCTGATCCCATGCTGCCAAGAAAAGCCTCTAGCGAGTTTTCCGGGTGACCGTACCGTAAACCGACACAGGTGGGCGAGGAGAGAATCCTCAGGCGCTTGAGAGAACCCTGGTTAAGGAACTCGGCAAAATGACACCGTAACTTCGGGAGAAGGTGTGCCCTCGGTAGGTGAAGTTTCCAGCAAGCGGAGCCGAAGGGGGTTGCAGAGAATAGGGGGTAGCGACTGTTTACTAAAAACACAGGACTCTGCTAAGTCGCAAGACGACGTATAGGGTCTGACGCCTGCCCGGTGCCGGAAGGTTAAGGGGAGAGGTTATCTTCGGAGAAGCCTTGAACCGAAGCCCCGGTAAACGGCGGCCGTAACTATAACGGTCCTAAGGTAGCGAAATTCCTTGTCGGGTAAGTTCCGACCTGCACGAATGGCGTAACGACTTCCCCACTGTCTCGACCAGGGACTCAGTGAAATTGCAGTCTCGGTGCAGATACCGAGTACCCGCGGCTAGACGGAAAGACCCCGTGCACCTTTACTACAGCTTGGCATTGGGTTTTGGACGTGTATGTGTAGGATAGGTGGGAGGCTGTGAAGTGGGGGCGCCAGCTCCCATGGAGCCGTCCTTGAAATACCACCCTTATGCGTCTAGGGCTCTAACCTGGGGAAGTGATCCTTCCCGGGGACAGTGCCTGGTGGGTAGTTTGACTGGGGCGGTCGCCTCCCAAAGGGTAACGGAGGCGCGCGAAGGTTCCCTCAGGCTGATTGGAAACCAGCCGTAGAGTGTAAAGGCATAAGGGAGCTTGACTGCGAGACCCACAAGTCGAGCAGGTACGAAAGTCGGTCTTAGTGATCCGGCGGTTCCGCATGGAAGGGCCGTCGCTCAACGGATAAAAGGTACGCCGGGGATAACAGGCTGATCTCCCCCAAGAGTTCACATCGACGGGGAGGTTTGGCACCTCGATGTCGGCTCATCGCATCCTGGGGCTGGAGCAGGTCCCAAGGGTTCGGCTGTTCGCCGATTAAAGCGGTACGTGAGCTGGGTTTAAAACGTCGTGAGACAGTTTGGTCCCTATCTACCGCGGGCGTAGGAACTTTGAGGGGATCTGTCCCTAGTACGAGAGGACCGGGATGGACGAACCTCTGGTGTCCCAGTTGTTCCGCCAGGAGCACCGCTGGGTAGCCATGTTCGGAAGGGATAACCGCTGAAAGCATCTAAGCGGGAAACCCACCCCAAGATGAGAGTTCCCTCGGGACTTCGGTCCCGCTGAAGGCCCCTCGGAGACCACGAGGTTGATAGGCCGGAGGTGGAAGTCCGGTAACGGATGGAGCTGACCGGTACTAATCGGCCGTGAGGCTTGACCATCCCTTTCTTGAAGGACACAGCCCGTCGCGCACTCTTGCCTCACCCTATTCAGGTCCTGTGTGGGCTGGTGGCTATGGCGAGGAGGCCACACCCGTTCCCATCCCGAACACGGCCGTTAAGCTCCTCAGCGCCTATGGTACTGCGCGGGAAGCCGCGTGGAAGAGTCGGTCGCCGCCAGCCCAACCCCATCCTACCGCCGGTCCAATGGAGTCCGGCTTTTTTTGTCTCTTAAAACGATCACTTCCCATGCTGCAGACACCCGATGCCCACACAATTCCATGGAAGCCTCTCATGGAGGCCTTTGCATCCTTTGAACCGGATGAGGAGTGGAAGGATTTTCCAGCCAGCGCTTTTGAAACCGCTCTCATGGCTTCCTCGAAACCTTTCGTGGAAGCTTTCCTGCAAGCAAAGTTTCCACATGAGTCAGGCTCGCGTTCAGAGCACCTTCGATGCCTCTACGCCTTTCTGCTTGAACGACGCTATCGCGAAAAACTGAACCTTTTGTATTTTGCCTTTGACGTCTTTGAGGAAACGTCCCCCCTGCCTGCAGATGTTATCGCTCGAACGCCTTTTCCTCATGAAGACGGTGTGCCGGCCTTTCGGTACGCTTTGCAGGCAAGTAGCTAAGGAAAGTCAACGTGCTGTCTACTAGGGAGGCAAACCATGCCTGTGCGCTGTGCCACGGTGCTCGGTGTCAGCCCTGGGCGAGCTCTCGTCGTTCTGGAAAGGGAAGAAAACTGCCATGCCTGTCACGCTCACAGCTCCTGTATGCGGCTGCGCCCCCAAGGCTCCAACCGCCTTGTGGAAGTTCGCGATCCCTTGGGAGCTTGTGTCGGTGACCGGGTTGAAATTTCCTTTCCCGCCGGCCCTCTCTGGATTTACTCTATTTTGTTTTTCGGTCTTCCGGCGGCGGCTCTGGCTCTTGGAAGCCTGTCGGCTTTCCTATGGGGTTGGACTTCCACAGCGGCAGTCGTTGCGGCAGGTGCCGCAGGCTTGATCGTGGCTTTGGCCTTTAGTTTCCTGATGGTCCGAAAAATGGCCCAGAGTGACGAGGTCCTTCCGATCCTCTCGCGGATCCTTGTCAAAGAAGTGAGTTGTCTCGACCTTGGTTGATTTTGTGCCACATGGGATAGACTTCTCCCAAGGCGACGCGGATTGCCGTGACGAATTCGGCTTCGGCGAAGGAACTGCGGCAGGCGTTTTAACTTACGGTCACTCGAGACGACCACTGGGAAAAGATTGGGGCGCATGGCCCGCGTTTTTGGCCTTGCCGACGTCTACGCTTTTGGCAGCCAGGCTCGAGCCGTACCGGAGCGGCCAGGCGAGACGTGGTCTGACCCTTCGCGTTTTGCTGAGGGCTTAGATTAAGACAGTGGAGTACGGCCTTTCTACCGCGTGCGCCTTACGGCCAGGCGGCGGGTCGATCGTGCCATGGAACTGGAAGATCTTTTTGCGGTGTTCCGCGTCGATCTGGTCCTTCTGCCGAAAGCAGATTCTTATCTGGCATGGGAAATCGTTCGCGGCGAACCCCTCTGCACCGCAGCAATTTTCAAAAAGGCAGCTGCGTCACGAGCTGAAGCTCTTGGCTACCCGACTGGGAATGGCGGCACGTGCCAAGGCGTCGCAGATTTCGTTTTCCCTTTGACCTTCGTGACCTTTAATCCACCGCCATTCCACCTGATGCACGGACGCCAATCGATCCAATTCCTCCCATAGCTCTCGATTCTTCACAGGCTCTCTTTTAGAAGTTTTCCAACCGTTCTTTTTCCAGGTGTGAATCCATTGAGTGATTCCCTTTTGAACATATTGGGAATCCGTAAACAGAAGGACTCGACAAGGTTCCTTGAGAGCTTTCAAGGCTTCCACGACGGCTGTGAGTTCCATCTGATTGTTGGTGGTCCTTGGGGAAGATCCGCTCAGGCGTTTCTCATGTCCCTGATAACGGAGCAGCGCCGCCCAGCCTCCAGGGCCGGGATTGCCGGAACAGGCTCCGTCGGTGAAGATTTCAACGGTTTTCATGAAGGATTTTCTATCCTTGGATGGGAATGCCCCCCCTTCTTGCCGTGACACTGAAAGAAGTAGGAACGGAATCCTATCGATTGAGGCATTCCGCTCCTTAAGAGGCACGGAGCCGTTGGCGGACGAACCGAGCCATGGCCATAGGGGTTTTTTTCTTCAGGGCCTCTTCCAAACGTTCTAAGGGAATTTCAGCTCGAGCCGCCGATCGATGGCCTCCGGCGCTTCCCCATGCTCCAAAGGCCTTCTGCACACTTCGACCTGCGTTCTTGCGGTATCCATCATTTCGAACGATGACCACAAGGGTTTTGTCCACAACGGAACTGACGATACTCCAAGAGATGTCATGGACTTTGAGCAGAAAATCGGCCAAGATGACCAGGATGTCAGCGGAAGGAACCCGAGCAAGATGCGTGTAAATGCGATCCTTGATCACTGTCTTGTTCTTGATGGCCTCGACAAAGTAGGTGAGGTCCTTAAGGGCCAGGTCGGAAATTTCGATCTTGCGTAAGGTTGCCTGGTACACCTTGTCGTAGAGGTAGTGAAAGGCACGTACGTCCTCTTCACGACTTTGGCGTTCGAAGTTTTGTGTGTCCGTCTTGATGCCGTATATAAGGGCCGTGGCCAGGGTTCTTGAAGGCTTGATCTTGGCTGCGATCAGGTATTCGGTGAGAATCGTTGAAGTGGCTCCATAGTCGGGCCGAATGTCCAGATAAGGAATTTCCGGCAAGGCCGTAACGGGATGGTGGTCGATGACCAGAGAGTACGGAATTTTTTGAAAGAACTCATTGTGAGCCGGCTGTCCGTCCACCAGAAAGAACCTGTTGAAATCGCTAAGGTTTTTATCCTTCAGAAGGACCAAGGGCAGCTTCAGCAACCGCACCATGGTCAAGTTGTTCAGACGCCGAATGGGCCGAATGATTCCAATGGTGGTGGAATGCACGCGTCGCCAAAGAAGCCGTTTCAGGGCGAAAGCGGCGGCAATGGAGTCCGGATCCGGATCGATGGTAATCAGCACTCGATCTTTCGTCTGCACCAGAGCGTAAAGGCGTTGAAGCGCGTCTTTTCGAGAACGCGGCCTCAAAGACGTGGGGCATGCGGAGGAAGGCTGTTTGTTGGGCGCCATGAAACCCGTAACATTTGCGCAGTGGAACGAGGACGAAAAAAGGGGTGGCCTTTCCACCCCTCAAGATTCTCTATGGAGCGGGAAACGGGATTCGAACCCGCGACTTCGACCTTGGCAAGGTCGCACTCTACCGCTGAGTTATTCCCGCTCAGTTCGTGAGCTTCTTTAACTCCAGAGTCGGCCCTGAGTCAAGGAAAAATTTTGGCTGTCATCCGATAATATATATTATGTAAACTTGAAAGCGAGGGCGTGATGACCACGGGAATACTTTATCATTCCAGCTTCAGTCGCCGTAGCTACCTCACCCAGGGCTCTCGACTCCAAGATTTCCCCCAGGCCCTGGAACCCCTATTGCGGAACCCTCGCTTTGTTCTCATTGAATCTCCAGCCATTACCGAAGACTGGATCCTCAAAGTCCATTCCCGAAAGCTTTTGGAGGGTGTCATGCGGGACGCTTTGTGTTCTACGGCATGGCATTCCGCCGGAGGTGTGGTTCTAGGAGCCGAAAAGATTGCTTTGGGGGAGCTTCGAAACGCCTTTGCCTTTATCGGTGCTGGAGGTCATCATAGTGGTCGGGATTTTTTCGGAGGTTACTGTTGCTTTAACGATGTGGTTTTGGCCATCACGGTGTTACGGGAAAAGCATGGGTTACAGCGTTTTGCCATCTTGGACACGGACGCCCATCATGGCGATGGCACACGGGACTTGGTGCGTCACGACCCGAACGTTCTTCATGTGTGTTTATGTTATAGCGCCTATGAATCCCCCGATGGCACCAAGGTGGATGTTCCTGTACCAGGCGGCCTTTCCCTGTGGCGCACCCTTGGATGGGGGGATGATGTGGCCTCGGAAGAAGAAACGGATATGGACCTCCGTTATTACGAAACGGCGAGACAGGCTTTTTATGATCGATGCTTGAGGTTTCAACCGGATCTCATTTTTTGGTATTTTGGTTTTGACACGCACCGAGGAGACTATGGTGACATAGGCTTAAGCCGGTCCGCCTATCTCATGATCGCCCGTATGATGACGGAACTGGCCGAAAAAACATGTCATGGACGTCTGGAAGTGGTCCTAGGCGGTGGATCCCGAAGCGATATCGCGCGCCACTGCATCCCTCCGATTATTGCCATCTTGGGAGGTGAGTCTGCATGAGTCACCCGGTTCCACTGAAGACTTTGGCCAAAATTCTTACCACCATGGCGTGCACACTGCCCCATGAGTATGGCCTCTTTTGGGACGACGACGGCACCATGCCATGGAAGGAATTTTATTGGGCCCTGCAGGAGGATCCTCGATTACGTTTCGTCCGCGAATCCACATTGAAAGAACTGGCTCTTCTGGGCCATGCCCTGCCCTTTGTCCTAGACGGATCACGGTTAAGGCTGGTGGCTGGGTCTTCAACCCTTCCTCTTTTTTCCTCGGTGGAACCACCGGATCGGCTCTTTACAGGCATTCGCCCTCAGCAGCTTCCCTCGGTGCGCCTGGATGGTCTTCGAGCCCGGCATCGATCCTATGTTCCTTTATGGGTGCATAAAGAAACGGCGGAACGTATGGCTCGACGTCGCACTTCTTCTCCCCTGGTTCTGGAGATACGAGCCCGAGAAGCCTACGCGGCCGGCGAACTGTTTTATCAAGCTGGAGAAGATTTCTTCCTCGCTAGAGCCGTGCAGGCGTCCTATGTCATCATTCCTTTAGGCATGCTTGAAGAAACGGAAGAAGAGACCGTCATTCGTCCGCGTCAAGGCGCCAAGACGGTTCCCAAGGAAGACTTTCGAGTCGATTTCGGCTCCTTTCATGTGAAACCACACCACCTTCAAGAGCTTTTTTCAAACCGAGTCTTCGAAGAACCCCGCGGCAAGGAAACTTCGGGAAAAAAAGGGCGCAAGGATGGTGGTTGGAAAAAGGCTGCACGTAAAGAACGCCGCAAACGTGAGGTGTAATAATATTTCCGGGGCGCATCGGTGACGAGTCTGAACTTTTTCAGGAGGTGGGTAAGTGAAAGAAGCTCTTGAATTTGCCATGCAGGAACTTATGGGGCCCGAACTGAACCAGATCCAAAAAAGATCAGAGCGCTATCGAAGAAATCAAACGGCATGTGGCTTTAGAAGCTAAATCTACGTCATGGTTTTCTGGCCTTGGGAGTGAAACAGACTCGTGTCGAATTTAGGCGCCTCCCAGGTACGCCTTTTGAACGTCGGCGTTTTCCAGGAGTCCCTGAGCGGTATCTTCCAAGACGATGCGACCCACTTCCAGCACATAGCCTCGGTGAGCCAGCTTCAGAGCTGCTCGAGCGTTTTGTTCCACCAGGACGATAGTCACCCCCGAAGCGTTAATGTCCTGTATGGTCTGAAAGATGGTCTTCACAAGCAATGGTGCCAATCCGAGACTGGGTTCATCCAGCAGCAAAATTCTAGGCCGGCTCATCAGTCCTCGGGCTATGGCCAGCATCTGCTGTTCCCCGCCGCTGAGGGTTCCGGCAAGTTGGCGGCGTCTTTCCGCCAGGATGGGAAAAAGCTCGTAGATCCACTGAAGAGTTTTCTGAACACCGTTTGTATCGGATCGAATGAAGGCTCCCAGGTTCAGGTTTTCCTGAACGGTAAGGGTTCCGAAAACGCGACGTCCTTCAGGCACATGAGCCACTCCGCGGCGCACCACTTCGTGAGGCGGCAGCTTATGCAGAGGGGTGTCTTCCAGAATCACGGCTCCTGAAGACGGCTTGACCAGCCCGCTGATGGTGAGCAACGTGGTGGATTTGCCTGCCCCGTTGGCCCCGAGAATGGTCACGATTTCCCCGGGATGCACTGTGAGGTTAATGCCGTGCAGCACCTCAATATTGCCATACTTAACGTAAAGGTCCACGAGTTGAAGCATTTTCAGTCTTCGTCCGTCCCCAGGTACGCCTCAATGACACGGGGATTAGCTTTGATTTCCGAAGGTGTGCCTTCGGCGATTTTGGACCCGTATTCCAAAACGACAATCTTTTCGCACACGCGCATGACCAGGTTCATGTCATGTTCGATAAGCAGAACCGTGATCCCTTTGGCTCGAATCTTTCGAATAATTTCAATAAGTTCTTGCGTTTCCTGTTCGTTCATGCCTCCGGCCGGTTCGTCCAAAATGAGCAGCTTGGGCTGCGTGGCCAAAGCCCGCGCGACCTCCAGTAGTCTCTGGTTGCCGTAGGAGAGATTTTTGGCCTTTTGCAGCACGTTCTTTTGCAGCCCTACGAAAGCCAGAGCGTCCAAAGCTTGGTCGATGGCTTTTTTTTCTTCCCTTCGATGTCGACCCAACCCGAGCATGGCGGAAACAACCCCGGAACGCATGCGGCAATGGCATCCTGCCAGGACGTTTTCCAGCACGGACAGATTCTGAAAAAGGCGAATGGTCTGAAAGGTTCGACCGATTCCCAAGCGGATGATGCGGTGTGTGCGAAGACCCAGCAACGAAGTGTTATTGAAAAGAATGTCGCCTTGGTCCGGTCGATAGATGCCCGTGATCAGGTTGAAAACCGTGGTTTTACCGGCGCCGTTGGGACCGATCAGCCCGACGATACTTCCAGAGTCTACGTCAAAGGAGACGTTGTGGACGGCTGTGAGACCTCCAAAGGATTTGGTCAACCGCCGTAGGCTCAAAAGACTCACGCCCCCTCCTCCCCAACATATTGTTCGGGCAATCTGTATCGGCGTGGCCGAGCTGGTAGAATGCCTCCGGTTCGAAAGATCATCATGGCGATCATGGCGGCCCCAAAGACCATCATGCGTGCATTGGTGAAGCCACGAAACACTTCGGGCAATCCCACGATGAGAAAAGCTCCCAGAAGCACTCCTGGAATGCTTCCCGATCCCCCCAAGATAATCAGAGTGAACATAACCACCGATTCCCAGAAACTAAAGGATTCCGGGGCAATAATGGTCATTTTAGCCGCATAGATATTGCCGACCATGCCCGCCCAGGCCGCTCCAAGCACAAAGGCCATGAGCTTGTAATGGGCCGTGTCGATGCCGCTGCCTTCGGCGGCCGTTTCATCTTCTCGAAGGTAATTCAAAGCTCTACCGAACCTTGAATTTTCAAGGCGATGAAAGAAAAAGATTGTCAAGGCCACGAAGGCCCAAATAAGATAGAAAAATTCGTGAGGTTGTCGAATCACCCAGCCGAACAGATTCGGCCGACTGATGCCGAAGATGCCGTTGGCGCCTCCTGTGATTCCGAAAACATTGTTAATGAGCGCGATTCGAACGATTTCTCCCACTCCGATGGTAACAATGCACAGGTAGTCCCCTCGAAGGTGGATGATGGGTCGAGCGATCAGAAGGGCAAAGAGCCCTGCTGTGAGCCCGCACAGGGGCATGAGCATCAAAATAGGGATATGAAAATGGGTGTTGAGGATGGCGGCGGTGTAGGCGCCTACGGCATAAAAGGCAGCGTGTCCCAGATTAAAGAGGCCTGCATGGCCCACGATGAGGTTAAGGCTGAGTCCCAGAGCGGCGTAGAGTCCGATGCTGTTGAGCACATCCGTCCAGTAGGGGTTGAGAAACAGAGGACAGGCGGCCAAAGCCGCCGCAATCAGTCCGTAGGTGAGAAAACGACTCCAGATCATACCTTTTCCGCGACCCGTTCTCCCAGCAGTCCGGTGGGACGCACGATGAGAATAAAAATCAGGACTCCAAAGGCGATCGCATCTTTCCAAGCCACGGACAGGTACGCGGCTCCCAAAGCCTCAATAACGCCCAGCAGAATGCCTCCGACCATAGCCCCTGGAATGTTGCCGATGCCTCCAAGAATCGCCGCCGTAAAAGCTTTTAATCCGTAAACCCAACCCATGGTGAAGTTGATTTGCCCGTAATGCAACCCCACCATCAGTCCCGCTGCACCGCCCAGAGCCGGGCCGATAAGGAACACCATGAGAATGACGCGGTTGACATCGATGCCCATGAGGCGTGCCGCATCTTGGTCAATGGCGGCGGCGCGGATCGCCGTTCCGATCTTCGTCTTCTGTATGAAGGTGTAGAGGGCTATCATCATCACCACGGATGTCCCGAGCATGAGCACTCGAACCAAAGGCACATAGAGGCCGAAGAGATCGATAGCCGTTTTGGGCAAGATGCCCTGAGGATACACTTGGAATCGAGCGCCGTAGATGAGCATGAGGGCATTGGAAAAAAAGATGGAAGCTCCCAGAGCGGACACCACGGCGGATAACCGAGGGGAATGACGAAGGGGTCTATAGGCCACCCGTTCCAGGAGAGCGCCCACGAGAGCCACCAACCCCATGACCATCAGGACCAACACGGCGATCCCTGCCACGGGGCCCAACCGGTCCACCAAGGCCATGGAGGTCAAAAGGGTCAGACCCAGATAGGATCCAATGGTGAACAGGTCCCCGTGAGCGAAATTGATGAGCTTAAGAACGCCGTAGACCATGGTGTAGCCTAAGGCGATCAGAGCGTATATGCCGCCCACGGCGAGCCCGTTGGTCAATTGTTGAAGGAATTCTTCCATGGGCTTGATTGTTGTCGGTCACCCGAAGCGTGATGGTTGCCAAATGAGTGCAGGAGCGTTACCGGTTCGGAGATCAGGCTGCTACCCGAAAACGCTCCTGCAGGCAAGGGCGGGTTCACCACCGTTACGGTTGCAGAATGAAGTTTCCTTCCGCGTCCACCTTGTAGACACGATACACTTCCCCGACGCGATCACCCTTTTCATTAAAGGCGATCTTACCGGTTAGACCGGCGAAGTCTTTGAGTTGCTTATGTAAATATTCGGCCAGCTTGTCTGGATCCGTAGACTGGGTCGCCTGAATAGCGGCCGTGATTACGCGAAAACCATCCCCGGCCAGAACCGCGTAGATGGAGTTGGGGGCTGTGCCGTATTTCTTCTTGAATTCATCCAAAAAGGCTTTGGCCTCCGGGGACGGCAGGTCCTTGGGCAGCGGAGCACTCAGAAAGTAGAACCCTTGCGCCGCATCTTTACCCGCAATTTTCACGAGATCCGGATTGTTGGTGGCATCCCCACCGATAAAAGGCACGTTCCAGTTCATTTCCTTTTTCTGACGCAGCAGCAGACCCGCTTCAGGGTAGTAACCCGTAAAGAAAACCACATCCGGGTTGGCTCCCTTAAGCTTGGTCAAAATGGCCGTATAGTCTCGCTCACCTGGGGTTAAAGCATCGAAGAAAACAATCTTGACCCCTTTGCCTTCCAAAAGCCCCCTGGCCTCATCGGCGAGACCTTTGGCGTAGGTGGTGTTGTCATGCAGAATAGCGACGTTTTTGGCTCCCATCTTTTCGATGGCTTGCACCGCCACCCGTCCCTGTTCATCGTCGCGAGGACAGGTGCGGAAGAAGTATTTGAGTCCCTTTTCCGTGAGTCGAATGGCGGTCGATCCGTTGGCGATCTGAAGGATCTTGGATTCGTTGTAAATATTCTGGGTGGCTTCCGTGATGGAAGAACCATAGGTCCCGATGACGGCCACAATGCCTTGTGTAGCCAGACGCTGGGCCGCCAAAGCTGCCGTGCGGGGATCCCCGCCGTCGTCATCGGCGATCACTTCAACCTTTTTGCCCAAAACACCGCCCTTGGCATTCAGGTCTGCCGCAAGGAGGTCCAAGACCTGCTTCATTTCCTGGCCTTCACTGGCCCACGGTCCGGTCATGGGTCCCATCAGGCCGATCTTGATGGTGTCCGCTTTGGCCGCAATCACACCGCCCAAAAGAAGACACAGCGCCGCTACCGCAACGAGACCTTTTTTCATGGGTATCTCCCTCCTTGTCTTTTGAAACCCCCGATTCGTTGCTGAACGCTTCCGCCACTTGGAACCACTTCCATGAAAAAGTGTGCGGAAGATATCAAAAAAAATCGGACCCTGTCAACTTGACAACCTGAGGGGAAACGGGATTTGTTTCAAGCGAAGCTGGTTGTTGAAGCAGTCCTAAAAGGTTGGGCGCGGCAAGTTCACCGCACGCGAAACGACAGTAAAGGAGCGGGGCTCATGAACAGTGATCTCGAGAGACGGATTCGTCAGACCGGATTGTGGTTGTACCAGCTCATTGAAGACGAAACCCCATCCATTTTTAAGAAGGACTATTGGACCGGCAAGGTCATAGACTGGTGCATGCAAAATGAAGCTTTCAAGGTGGAGATGTTTCGGTTCATTGACGTTTTTCCCTACCTCACCCGTCCTGAATCGGTGGCCAAGCATCTTCAAGAATATTTCTGTCGTCCGGACCAGTGTTTTCCAGTAGCGCTTCAGTGGGGACTTCGTCAGCTGTCGCCCACATCTTTTGCTGCCAAGATGGTGGCCAAGAGCATGGCTAAAAACATTGAATCCATGGGGGCTCAGTTCATCGCCGGTGCGACCCCTCAAGAAGCCCTCGAAACCTTGGAAAATCTCAGAAACCAAGGGATGGCTTTTACGGTGGACCTTTTGGGCGAAGCCGTCGTTTCCAGAGCCGAAGAAGAGATGTATCTCCAGAGGTACCTAGAACTCCTGGATTTCCTTGGGGAAGCCTGCACGCGATGGCCTCCTTTGGGCGGAGGTTCCGGGAATCTGGACTGGGGACATGCCCCCAAAGTCAACATTTCCCTCAAACCATCGGCCTTGTATTCCCAGATGCATCCTGTAGCTTTTGACTACAGCGTGGACCGTGCCAAGGAACGTCTGCGCCCTGTCTTTCGTAAAGCTATGAGCTCAGGAGCCTTTGTGTGTCTGGACATGGAACATACGGCTCTTAAAAACATGACCCTCGAGCTTTACAGAAGCCTCATGGAAGAGCCCGAGTTCAGGGATTACCCGCATACGGGGCTCGTGATTCAATCCTATCTTCGAGACAGCGAAAAAGATCTTCGTTCCATCATTGAATGGGCCAAGAAAAGAGGACGACGCTGCACTGTGCGTCTCGTCAAAGGAGCGTACTGGGATGCGGAAGTCGTGTGGGCGCGGCAGAACCAATGGCCGGTTCCTGTCTTTACGCGAAAACATGAAACAGATGCCAATTTTGAAAAACTTGCTGGAATTCTACTCCAAAATCATGCCTTTGTGTCCTGCGCCTGTGCCTCCCACAATATTCGCAGCCTCGCCTATGTTCTGGAACTGTCCAAGGAGCTTAAAGTCCCTTCGGACCGATTGGAATACCAAATCCTCTACGGCATGGCCGAACCGGTGCGCACGGCTTTGAAAAAAGCGGGGTTGCCTTTGCGTCTCTACACCCCTATCGGCGAAATTATTCCCGGTATGGCCTATTTGGTGCGGCGTCTTTTGGAAAACACGAGCAACGAATCGTTCTTGCGTTTAAGTTTTTCGGAGGGCGTTTCACGGGAGTCCTTGCTGCGAAATCCGTTGGAAATCCTCGCTGAAAAAACGAAAGAAACCGCCGACGTGGTTGGTGAACCGGCCGAAAAAGATGCTTTAGGGCCTTTTCAAAACGAGCCCCCGTGGGACTGGACACAGGAGGAGGTGCGTCGGGATTTTCAAAAGGCTTTGGCCAAGGTGCGCAAAAGCTTTCCGGTCAAAGTTCCCCTGATTGTGGCAGGATCCAAAATCACAAGTGGGGACGTGTTTTCTTCCACCAATCCCAACGACACAAGGGAGGTGGTGGGCGTGGTGGTTTCAGCGGGCCGCCGTGAGGCGGAGGAGGCGGTTCGTGCGGCCAAGGAAGCTTTTTCGGCCTGGCGTGACACGGCACCTTCAGAGCGAGCGGCCACCCTGTTCAAAGCCGCGCAGATCGCTCGATCCCAGCGGTTCGAACTGGCGGCGCTTCAGGTTTTTGAAGTGGGAAAGAGTTGGAAGGAAGCGGACGCGGATGTGTGCGAAGCCATCGATTTTTTGGAGTACTACGGCCGTGAAATGATCCGTCTGGGAACGCCTCGACGCATGGGCCGTGTCCCGGGAGAGATCAGCCATCTTTTTTATGAACCGCGAGGGGTGACGGCGGTCATTGCTCCGTGGAACTTTCCTCTCGCCATTTCCACAGGCATGACGTCGGCTGCTTTGGTGACAGGAAACACAGTGGTCTATAAACCCGCATCTCAGTCTCCTGTGATCGGTTGGCGCATGGTAAGGCTTTTTGAAGAGGCGGGTTTGCCGGCGGGAGTTTTGAATTTTGTTCCAGGGCCCGGATCCGTTGTAGGCGAAGTCTTGGTGAACCATCCGGATGTGGCCATGATTGCCTTTACGGGCAGTAAAGAGGTGGGCTTAAATATCCTTCGACAGGCCTATGAAACTCCCCCTTCCGCCCGGATGATCAAGAATGTGGTTGCGGAACTGGGAGGCAAGAACGCCATTATCATCGATGCCGACGCCGATTTGGATGAAGCCGTCGTCCACGTGCTGCATTCGGCTTTTGGATATCAGGGCCAAAAATGTTCAGCCTGTTCGCGCCTCATTGTTCTGGAAGAAAACTATGACAAATTCATCACGCGGCTCAAGGCGGCTGCGGAAAGTTTGGAACTAGGCCCGGTGGAAGACCCTAAGAACATGATGGGGGCTGTGATTGACGCCGGAGCCAAAAAGAAGATTTCGGAATATATTCAAATCGGCAAAACCGAAGGGCAAGTGTTGGTGGAACGGCCCTTTGGGGATGATCACGGCCATTATGTTCCGTTGATGATTTTTACGGACATTCTTCCCCACCATCGCTTGGCCCAGGAAGAAATCTTTGGTCCCGTGCTGAGTGTGATCAAGGTGCATTCTTTCGATGAGGCTCTGCATGTGGCCAACGGAACCAGCTATGCCTTGACGGGCGCCGTTTTCAGTCGCAGCCCGGAAAACATAGAAAAAGCCAAGAAATCTTTTCGGGTCGGCAACTTGTACATCAATCGAGGGTGTACCGGAGCTATCGTGGGTCGGCATCCTTTCGGCGGATTCAAAATGTCCGGAATCGGATCCAAGGCCGGCGGGCCCGATTATCTGCTTCAGTTCATGATTCCAAGGAATGTGGTGGAAAACACCTTGAGGCGTGGATTTGCACCCTCGGAGTGACGTTCCGATTTAATGCCACCACAAAATGATGGCACCGATCAGCATGCCCAGGACCATGCCGAGGACGAGTTGCAGCCAGGGCAGGGTTCTCCGGGACCGAGCCTCGGGAGATTCCCAGTGCACCCCCATACCTTTTCGGGTTCGCTCCATGGCATCCCATTGCAGATGCACCAGGGTCGCTCCCCATGAACCCATGTCCGGGGGAGCATCCTGATAGCCCACGACGCTACGGTGTTGGTCGAGAAGGGAGCGAACCCGCTGTCGTAAAACCCCCCTTCCCTTTCCATGAATGATCAAAACCCGGGAAAACCCGTGAGCTTGAGCTTCCGCGAGAAAATCATCCAGGAGAGGCTTCAGTTCTCGAGGATCATAGGTATGCAGATCCAACCTGGGTTCGACCGGCATTACAAGAGCATTCTTTGAAAGGAATTTTGTCTGCGATGCCGTCATAAAACACCTTGCCTTCGGTATAGATCTCTAAACATCGAGAAACCACCCTCTTGACTCCTACGATGAAGACGGCAACCCTCCCGGGCTTGTCATGGGCTCCGCAGCGTCTTATAAAGCTTGGCGTGGGTCAATCCAAGCCCTGGAGAATCACCTGCTTTGCCTTGCCGAAACAAGGAAGGAGGACACCTTACATGAGCCCCTCGATTCGCGTGACGTTTCAGCCGGAAAACAAAACCGTTTCCGCCGACCCCGGAGACACTTTGCTGGATGTGGCCGGGCTTGCGGGCATATACATCAACAGCCTTTGCGGCGGGCAAGGCGTGTGCGGCAAATGCCGCTTAAAGGTCGTCCAGGGTTCGGTGGATTTTTCCAGCAAGGGTGTGGGATTTCTTGACCGCAAGGAAGTGGATGCGGGCTATGTGCTGGCCTGCCAAGCCAAGCTCGTGGACCAAGATCTGGAAGTGTGGATTCCTCCGGAATCCCGGCAAGAAGAAGAACAGATTCTCATGGTTGACCATATCGTTCAGTACACGGCACCGGAAGTGCTCGAAGAACATGGTCTTTCCCCTTCCCCTTTCATTCCATACTTCAATCCCTTGTGCAGCAAGATTTTTCTCCAGCTTCCCGAACCTTCTCTGAAAGACAACCTTTCCGACTTGGAAAGAATTTATCGAGAACTGAACAGAAAGTATCCCGACGTCAAATGGGAGGCTGACTTCAGCTGTCTCAAGAATCTGGCGCGACTTCTTCGGGAAAACAAATGGCAGGTGACGGCTCTCGCCCATATGTTGGATCCTCACTGCTACCATCTTCGGGCGCTGGAGCCCGGGGACACAAGCCGACGAAGTTACGGTGTGGCCATCGATGTGGGCACGACCACCATCGTGACACAACTGGTGGATCTGAGAACCGGGCAGATCAGGGCCGTGGAAGCCAGCCATAACCAGCAGGCCCGTTATGGAGAAGACGTGATTTCTCGAATGGTTTTTGCCTGTGGTCGCGGCGGTATCGATCCTTTGAAGAATGCCGTTGTCACCACCATCAATTCCCTGGTCCATTCCCTGGTGACGGCGGCAGGGATCTCCCATGCCGATATCATTGCTTTTGTGGCGGCGGGAAACACCACCATGACCCATCTTTTGCTCGGGTTGGAACCCTGTACCATTCGGCTGGAACCCTATATTCCGACGGCAGCGCGTTTTCCATGGGTTCGAGCCGCCGATGTAGGGCTTGTGGGTCATCCTGAAGCCATGCTCCATTGTATGCCATGTGTCAGCAGTTATGTGGGAGGCGATATCACGGCAGGGGTTTTGGCCTGCGGCATGAACGACAAGCCGGAATTAAGCGCTCTCATTGACATCGGCACCAATGGCGAGATTGTTATTGGCAATAACGAATGGCTTGTGTGCTGTTCGGCCTCCGCAGGGCCTGCTTTTGAAGGCGGCGGCACCAAGTGCGGCATGCGAGCCACTAAAGGCGCCATTCAAAAGGTTCGAATTCATGGCCATGAGGTGAGTTACGAAACCGTGGGAGGTGGCAGAGCCAAAGGGATTTGCGGCTCCGGGCTTATCGATCTCATGGCGGAACTGGTGGCCGAAGGGATCATCGATCAAAGTGGCAAATTTATTCGCTTCGATCATCCCCACGTTCAGGTGGTGGACGGTGTGCCCGAATTTGTGGTGGCCTTCCCTCACGAAAGTGAAACGGCGGAGGCCGTGGCCATAACCCAGGACGACATCGGCAACCTCATGAAAAGCAAAGCCGCCGTTTTGGCTGCTATGAAGATCCTGCTGGAAAATCTTGGAATGCGTTTCGTTGACTTGGAACGCATCTATGTGGCCGGTGGTTTTGGAGCTCACCTTGATATTCAGAAATCCATTCGCATTGGACTCCTGCCCGATGTTCCATTGGATCGTGTGCAATTTATCGGAAACAGTTCTGTGGCCGGAGCCCGCCAATGCCTATTGTCCACGCATGCCTTTCGAAAAGCCGGAGCCATCGCCAGGCAGATGACCTATTTCGAATTATCCGTGCATCCAGGCTTCATGAACGAATTCATCGCCGCGTTGTTTCTGCCTCACACGGACATGGAACTGTTCCCCTCGGTCAAGACCATGTTGGCTGAACGTAGAAAAGCCGTTGCTGCGGGACTGTGAATAACGGCGGCGGACATGGGAAAGGTGTCTTTTCATGGCTTATTGCAGATTTCATCCGGATCGAGAGGCTGTTGTTCGGTGTGAAAAGTTCGAGTACGGCTACTGTCAAGAGTGTGTGGAGGCTTGTACGGCCTGTACGGATCCGGAACTCTACTGCAGGCATCGAACAGCTTGCATCATCTGGGAACTATGCCGACGGGAAGTCAAGAGACGTCGTCGGCATAACACGGACTCCATCTCTGACGGAGCCTCCGTGTGTTCCGGACCCTGAGGCATAATGAAAGCTTGTTTTTTCCTGGAAGTGCGGGCCGTCCCGCCTGCAAAAAGAACCGGGTCAGAGGCTTGCGCTCCCAGGAAAAACAAAGGGCGTGGAACGTAGGGGCACGGCGCGCCGTACCCTTACGTCGTGGTCTGGTTCATTTTAAATTTTCGGACAAGCTCCTCGACTTTCCTCGAAGGCTTTTAATGAGATGCGGGTGTTTTCACAATGATGGGCTTCTCGTTTTCCACAGCGGCAATCTTTTCCGCCGCCTTCTGAGCTTCACCCTGGGACGCAAAAGGGGCGACACGCACGGCATACAGCGGCCCGAGTTTGGGGTGATTGAAAGGGCTGATCTGAGGAGTAAAGCCCATTTTCTTGAGTCTTTCCAGAGCTTCTTGAGCGTTTTCCTTTTTGGAATAAGCACCTACCTGAACGGCGTAGATCCAGCTGGAAGCCGGGACTCGAGCCTCGGGAGGTTTTGGCGGCATGGAGGCCGGCGTTTGAGGTTGGCTTGGCGTTTTTACGGCGCTTTCCGAAACCGGTGGGCTCGTGGTGGTTTTTGATGACTTACCTTGCACGGAAACCATCGGAGAACCGTCTGACCCTGAAGGCGGCGGACTTATGGCAGGTGTTCCCTGCCCTGACGTCTTGGTCTCAGGCTCCGGTGAAGAAGCTGTCACCTCAGGCTTTGGCATCTCAGACGTGACCACCTTTTCCAGGCTCACGACCTGAGGCTGCGGAACGGTCGTTTTGGGAATCTCCTTATAAACTATCGGTTTTCCGGCATCTTTATCGTCGCCGATAGGGGGCTGCGCGTTTTGTCGCCAGATCAGAGACAACAGCAGCACAAAGACCACGCCGATGGACAAAGCGATAAAAATGCGTCCCAGCAGCACCTTTGGAGCCATCGAGCTGTTCTGTCGCATGCCGGCCTTGGGCACAAAAACACTCTTTTTTGGCATGGGATCACCTCATGGATCGGGCCTTTTCCATAGCCCTGGCCAGGCCCGGGAAAGCTCCTTCAATGGTTTGGTCATCCACGCAATAGGCGAGCCGGAAATAACCCGGGCCCCCGAAACCACTGCCGGGAACGGCAAGAATCTTTTCTTCCACCAAGAGTTTCACAAAAGCCACATCATCCTGAAGCGGGCTTGCCGGGAAAAGGTAAAAGGCCCCTGGAGGCTCAAAGCAGGTGTAGCCTGCTCGTCTGAGTCCATCGAGAAGCCTGTCCCGTTTGGCACGGTAGAGAGCCACATCCACCGATTCTTCCAAAAGATCGGGAAGGATCCATTGCATCAAAGCCGGAGCATTCACAAAACCCAGGATTCGGTTGGCGAGAATCATCGCTCCCTGCAAAGCGGCTTGATCGTCGGCCTCCGGATGTAAGGCCACGTAACCGATGCGTTCACCCGGCAGTGACAGGTCTTTGGAAAAGGATGTGGCGATGAGAGCGTTTTCGTAACACTGAAAGAGGGAAGGCACTCGTTCAGAGGCATAGACGATTTTGCGATAAGGCTCATCGGAAACAAGGAAAATGGAACGCCCTGCAGCGCGGCTCTTTCGGCGTAACAATTCGCCCAGCTCTTTCAATTCATCCGCGCGGTAAATCTGCCCCGTGGGATTGTTCGGGGAATTGATAAGGACCACCTTGGTCTTGAGACCTATAGCTGTTTCAAGGGCGTCCAAGTCCAGGGAAAAATCGGACCTGGTAGGCACCGTTTTCAAAACACCGCCATGATTTTCCGCGTAAAAACCGTATTCGACAAAAAACGGTGCCGGCACCACCACTTCATCTCCGGGGTTAAGCAAGGCTTTGAGGATCACGTTAAGAGCCCCGGCGGCTCCGCACGTCATGATCACATGGTCTGCGCTGAGCTTCACACCGTGTTCTCGAGTGAGATAAGCGGCGAGTTTTTCACGGGTTTGAGGCAACCCGGCGTTCGGCATGTAACTGTGAAGGGATGCCGCACCGTTTTCAATGACACGAAGCAGAGCCTCTTTTACCGAAGGTGGTGGCGGCACGTTAGGATTCCCGAGGCTGAAGTCAAAGACCTTGTCGGCTCCGTAAATTTGCTTCAACCTGGCTCCTTCCTCAAACATCTTGCGAATCCATGAGGCTCTATCCATGTAACTGCGCATCTGATGCGATATGCTCATGAAGCCCCCTCCTGTTGAGTCAAAGCGTTGAAATGCGTCCTACTGCTAGCAGAAATAACGTAGACACTCAAGGTTTCCCTTTCCCAGGTGTACACTTTGAAGGGGGCCTGAGATTTCGGGGAAAAATGGGGACCGTAAACCAAAAGGGTGCCGGTCCAGTCCTTAATTTTCCGCCATAGCGCCTCAAGAGGCTTGTCAGGGTAAATGTAAAGAAGATCAAAAGGATCGAGCCGAAGCTGCAAAAAATCGGCGCAGACAAAAGCGGTTCGGCTTTCCAGGCCCAAAGCTCGTGCATTCATCTGCGCCTCTCGGCATAGATCCCAGTCGGCCTCGATGCCCGTTGCTTGGCAATAATGGGCCGCACAGCACACCGCCACACCGTCTCCGCATCCGAGGTCCGCGAACCGGTGATGCTTTGCCAAACCCAGCCTTGGAAAAAAAGAAACCAGCGCTTCAGGACGAGCGGTCGCCCATGCCCCCAGAGATGTCAGTTTGTAGGCGCCTCCCTTTTGCTCGTAACGTTGATAACGTTTTTTAAAGTAGTCCAGAAATGGCTTGAGGCGCTCCGAGGTCTGCAATGAGCTCACTTTTTTCCCCCGACCACGCTGTGGTTTTGATAAATTCCTGGAGCTACGGAGGTCAGGGGCAAGACGAGGCATCGTTTGCCGAGGATTGTTCCAGGGTTCGTGACGGCGTTGCAACCGATTTCGGTGCCGTCCCCGATGATCGCTCCCAGTTTACGCCGACCTGTGTCCACGGCGCCGTTTTCGGTCCAAATACGAACGTTATTGCCCTTGATCTTCAGGTTGGCCAGTTTGGTTCCGGCACCAAGGTTGACATCCTTTCCTAAAATGCTGTCTCCCACGTACGCAAAATGCCCGGCCTTGGCACCGTCCAGAAAAATACTGCTTTTGACTTCGGTGGTGTGCCCCACCACGCAGCGATCCCCTACCAGACAGGTGCCTCGAATATAGGCCCCTTGACGTATTTCCGTGCCATTTCCGATGATGGTCGGCCCTTTGATCAGAGCTCCCGGTTCCACCACCGTGCCCTTTCCCAACTGGACACCAGCGTCCATAAAAACACAGCCGGCATACAGCACGGTCGCTTCCGAAGTCTTTTGCCCGCGCACGAGCACGTGAAATGTTCCTTTACCTACATCACCTCCCAGGATTTCAAAACCATCGAACCAGATGCGACCGTCGTAAAGCACCACCGTTTGAGGTAAAGGGGTGCCATAGAGATTCAGCCCGGTTAGGGAAGGTTTCAGGTGTTTTTCCAGATAGCCTTTGAGGCGCGAGAGGGTTTCCCACACAGGGAGTTCTGAGGCGAAAACATCGCGGTGAGAAAATGCCTCAAGATCAAAGAATGCGGAAGCTTCCAGTCTTTCCATAGCTTATTCCTTTTTGGAGGCGAAATGCCTGGTGTGCTCGATCTTGATGCACTTGTTCATGACTACCTGCAGGCCGGCTTGTCGAGCCTTTTCCGCCGAATCATTATGACACAGTCCCAATTGCATCCAGACCGCCTTGGCACCCACTTGGATGGCTTCATCCACAATGCCGGGAATCGCTTCGATGTTTCGAAAAATGTCCACAACGTCTATAGAAACGGGCACCGAATTCAGGTCCGGATAACATGGTTCTCCCAGCACTTCCTTGTACTTGGGGTTGACCGGAATCATGGTGTAACCGTGTTCCTTGAGGTATCGAGCCACCTTGTGGCTGTCCCGATCTTCCTTGTGGGATATCCCTACGACGGCGATGGTTCGAGCCGTTTCCAAGAGTTTTTTGATTTCGGGATCTGGAAGGTTTTCGCGGGGAAGTTCACATTCAGTCATGGAGCACCTCCTTGTTCATGGACATTCTTTTTCACATTACGGTTTTTCAAGATACCAATCGTTTCGGCTGAGGCATTCACAGCCTGTGGCGGTGACTCGCACCATGTTTTCCAGCCGTACACCGCCGAGACCCGAGATGTAGATCCCCGGTTCGACGGTGAGCACCATGTTTTCCTGAAGGACCACGGATGTTTTTTTTCCGTATCCCGGTTTTTCGTGAACGGCAAGTCCAATGCCATGCCCGAGTCCATGACCGAAGGCGGCCCCATAGCCGGCTCGATCGATGATGCCTCGAGCCACACCGTCGACGTCATGGGACGACACCCCGGCACGGATGGATTCCATGGCCGCCACTTGAGCTTCTCGAACGATCCGGTAGATTTCCCTAAGCTTTTCGGAAACCTTGGACCCAAGCCAAGTTCGAGTCATGTCCGAACAGTACATGGCATATCGAGCGCCCAGATCCAAAATCACAGCGTCTTCTTCGCTGATGCGTCGATTCGTGGGCACCGCATGAGGCAAAGCGCCGTTGGGCCCGGAAGCCACAATAGGCGGAAAAGAAACAGCTTCCGCTCCCGCTTCTCGAAGCCCCTTTTCAATGGCCCAAGCCACTTCCTTTTCCGTACACCCCGGACTCAGTTCTTCCCAAATCTTTTCAAAGACGGATTCCGTCAAGCGCAATGCCCGGCGCATTTTTTCGATTTCTTCATCCGTCTTGATCATACGAAATTTTTCCACCAAGGAATCTTCTCCCCACAATTCCCCCTGAGGCGACACTTCGTGAAGAGCTTGCTGGAGCTGGCGAAAGCGTTCCCAGGTCAGATGATGAGCTTCCACGCCAAGGCGGCGCACCTGAAAAGACCGTAAAAGATCGGGAAGCACCTGGGTCCAGCCTTCTCGATAGATCACCAGTTCATACCCTAAAGCTTCCGAAGCGGCCTGTTCTTCATAGCGAAAATCTGTAACCAAAGCCTGCCGGTCCATACCAATGAGAAGTTGGCCTGAACTTTCGGTCAGGTTCATGTCTTCGGCTTGGAATCCACTGAGATAGTAGCGATTTTCAGGGACAGTGATGAGTACCGTATCCAGAGAGAGGCTTTCCATGGTCGTTCTCAGCGCGTGAAGGCGGGAGGCGAAAGGTTCCGGAATCATGAGTCTCCTTTCTTGGCTTGTGAGCGCCGTGTCGATACAATGTGACCGCAGGTCCTCTTGACTAAGAGCCTGTCTGAAAACTCGCAATAGCAAGGTTTAATGGTGTTTCCGGGTTGGGGCGAAGCGGCGCCCCGCGCCTACGAGCGTCAAACTTTACGGGATTGACTCGGTTTCGGACCTCGATGAAGCAGGGTGTCTTGACAGAACCCTCTGGGTCCATTAATCAGAATCGTCTCGTGTTTCCCTATTTCTACCCCCTTTGGTCAGAGGGGGCGTATGAGGTGCGGCCATGTATGCACGCATGCTTGTTTTACGTTTTCCCAAAGAGATTGTCGACAAGCCTATCGTGACCAATCTCGTGCGCAATTACAACCTTTCCTTTAACATTCTCAAGGCCCAAATCTTTCCACGCAAGGAAGGGCTTATGGTTATGGAGCTGCGGGGGAATCGCAAGGATTACGAGCGTGGCCTGCAGTACCTAAAAGATATCGGCGTGATCGTGGAATCCATCGCGCAAGGGATTCGCCGTGATGAGGAAAAGTGTTATCAATGTGGAGCGTGCACCGCGGTGTGTCCAACCGGAGCCTTGCACATCAAAAGGCCTGAGATGGAAGTCTTGTTTGATGCGGAAAGATGCAGTGCTTGCGAACTCTGTGTCAAAACCTGTCCGGCTCGTGCCATGATCGTCCATTTCGATCAGAAAATGACCTTGGAGGTCTGAGTCGTTTCTCAGGAACAACCTATCGTCCACTGCAAGCTTACTTCAAGGAGGGTTCTCCCGATGAACTACAGCGATATTGTCATGGACCACTTCATGAACCCGAGAAATGTGGGCGAAGTGGACAATCCTGACGGCATCGGCCAGATCGGTAATGTGAACTGCGGCGATATCATGCGCATGACCATCAAAGTGGAAAACAATCGTATAGCCGACGTCAAATTCAAAACCTTTGGGTGTGGCGCCGCCATCGCCGTCAGTTCCATGGTGACGGAAATGGCAAAGGGCAAAACCCTGGATGAAGCCGTTCGTATCAACCGGGACGATGTGGCCCAAGCTTTGGGTGGGCTTCCCGAAAAAAAGCTTCATTGTTCCAACCTGGGAACGGACGCTCTTAAAGCCGCCGTGAACGACTACTGGAGAAAAAACGGGCAGCCGGAAAAAGTGGTGCCCTTGGAAGATGAGCACCTGGAGCAGGAAACAGAACCTCAGCATGCGTGTTGCCATAGCCCTGAGCGGGGGGATGGACAGTCTTCGGGCCGCATGGCTTCTTAAGGAGGCCGGCCATGACGTCATGGCCTTTCACATGCGGCTTCCCACCTTCGGTTCCACGGACGCCCACGAAACCGACCATCAAAGGGAATCCCGCCTTCGTGCCTTGGCACACAGGCTGGGTATCCCTCTTGTGATGGTGGACTGCCGCCACATTTTTCACCGTGAAGTGATCGATCCTTTTCTTCGAGCCTACGCTGAAGGGCTGACTCCAAACCCCTGCGTTTTATGCAATCCTACCGTTAAATTCGGGTATCTTTTGGATCATGCCCTGAAAGCTGGAGCCGAGAAATTAGCTACGGGCCACTATGTGCGTTTACAGGCTCCCGACAGCCCCTATGGACGTTATGCCCTCCTGTGCGGTATGGATTCTCAAAAAGATCAATCCTACTTTCTTTACGGGTTGACACAAAAACAGCTCTCTTGCGCCCTTTTCCCTCTCGGCCGTGAAACCAAGGAATCCACGCGTCAGTGGGCCGAAAACCATGGCTTTCATGAGCTTCTTCCCGAGGAAAGTCAGGAAATCTGCTTTATTGCCTCAGGAGACTATCGCCGTTTTATTCAGGAGCATTGGCCGCAAGCCACCCTGCAAGGGGAAGGCCCCGTTCGGGATGCTTCCGGGGCGGTTATCGGTCGTCACAAAGGTCTTTATCGCTACACGGTCGGGCAACGCCGGGGTATCGATATCCCATCTTCGGAGCCCTACTACGTCCTGGCGCTGGATCCCAAAACCAACACTCTCTGGGTGGGTCGATCCAAGGATCTCCTATGTTCGAAAGCCTTAGTGGACCGGGTAAACTGGGTTTCCATAGATCCTCCAAAGCAGCCCCTGCGTGCTTGGGTACGAATTCGTCATCAACATCGGCCTGCTTCGGCCCTACTGCTTCCTCAGGAAAACGGAACGGTTCAAGTGCACTTTGATGTGGCGCAACGAGCCGTCACCCCAGGGCAGGCTGCTGTTTTTTACGATCGAGACAGGGTCCTGGGAGGGGGTGTTCTGCAGCCAAAGAGGATGGAGTCTTGAGGTAATGCGCTTCGCTTTGGAGACACTGGGCTGCAAGGTGAACCAGTACGAGAGTTCGGCCTTTCTTGAGAGTTTTCTGGAAAACGGGTGGAAGCTCGTGTCTTTTTCAGAAAAAGCCGACCTCTACGTGGTTCACGGTTGCTCGGTGACCAACAAGGCGTCCTATCAGACACGGCAGCTGTTACGCCGTGCCTTTCGCACAAACCCCAAGGCACACATCGCCGTCGTGGGTTGTGACGCACAAATCCACTGGCAAAGGTATGCTCAAGAACATTTGGCAACCCACATTGTGGGTTCCGACGAAAAATTTACGCTGCGTTCCTTTCTCGAAATGCCGGGCACACTGCAACAACCGTTTATCGCCGTCAGTGATTCTCGAAGTTACGGCCCCATGCCTCCTCTTGCAGTAAAAACCATGATAGCCGATCGCAGCCGAGCCTTTTTGAAGATTCAGGACGGGTGCGATGCCTACTGCACGTACTGCATCGTGCCGTTCAGTCGAGGGCGTAGCCGAAGCCTGGAACCTGGAGAGGTTCTTCGGCAGTTGGAAAGACTGACCCGTGCGGGTTACCGCGAAGTGGTCCTCACTGGGATTCATTTGGGACAATGGGGCCTGGACCTGCCTTGGAGTTGTGCCTCGAACGAGCCCCGAGGACTCGCTGGACTTCTCCAATGCATCGATGAGGCGCAGCGACCTGAACGAATCCGCCTTAGTTCACTGGAATCCAAGGAAATCAACGAAGCTTTGCTTAAAGCGCTTAAGGCCTTTTCTTGGATTTGTCCTCATTTTCATATTCCTTTGCAAAGCGGGGATTCGGAAATCCTCGCTGCCATGGGCCGACCTTACACGCCGGAACAATACGCCGATACGGTCTGCACACTTTCCAGGCTTTTTCCGCATGCCGCTTTTGGAGCCGACGTCATTGTGGGTTTTCCCGGGGAAACGGAGGCTCATTTCCTTCGCACCGTGCGACTCATTGAATCCTTGCCCATCACCTACCTTCATGTGTTCCCCTATTCTCCTCGTCCCGGAACGCAAGCCGCCTCCATGAAGGGTCGTGTGGTGGGCCCGGCTCTGAAGCATCGAGCCCGCCTGTTGCGCAACCTCGGCCGAGCCAAGAAAAGAATGTTTCAGGAGCGTTTCGTGGGTTCGATCCTGGAAGTTCTGGTGGAAAATTCTCCTAAACCCGGTCTCTGGCAAGGCACATCGGAAAATTATCTGACCGTTCAATTTCAGGCGGAAAAGGCCGTGCCCATAGGAAGCCTCGTTCGGGTTCGAATCTCCCAAGCGACCGAAACCAGCCTTTGTGGAAAAGCAGCGACCGAGTTGCTTTAGGGCAAAAGCTGAAACCGATTTCTTTTCGTCTATGTTACGGATTTTCCCAAAGGTTCTTTTCCTTGCGAGCGAGGGCCCATATTCCTTTTGTGCGGGGGAGGCGCCCCCGTTCCTAGGATAGGTTTCATGTTGGGACTCGCAAGGGCGAAGTGCCCCCTTGTCCCAGTCTTGAAACGGCAAGATACCTTGGTGTTTTGAGTTTACGACCGGCTTCTAGTCAGGCTGAAAGAGAAATAGGCTCATGAGCTGAGGTATGGGGGGATTGTCAGGGCTGAAGGATTCGGTTTCTTCCGTGTAACGACGGAGCAACGAGTCCACATAGAGCCATGCCGATCGTCGTTGGCCTGAATCCGAAATGGCTTCGTGCACGACCTTTTTAAAGAGGGTTTCCAGGAGTTCTGGAGCGGCTTTGGCGAAAAGGTCGGGCCAAAGGGAAACAGGAACGGGTTTTACGGTCCAATTGTCTGTCAGGATTTTCCATCCGGCGGCGGTAAAAAGCAAAACTCCCAAGGTGACCTCTTCCAGGACCCGCACCTGCCCTTCGATCCAGAGTTTGCCTCGAAGATCGTCCGCAGTGATGCCCAGCGTGCGAAACAAAGGTCCGAGAGCTTCCACCACGGCGACACATTCTTTGGCTTCGTGCAGATCCCGACGGTCCTGAAGGAATCTTTCCACCACACGGGGTCTTTCGGTATCCTGTAGTCGATAAATTTTTGGGGTCTTGAGCAAGAGAGCGGCGACTCTTTCAGCCCATGGAGAGTCCAGAAGGGTTTGTCCCGTAGGCCACTCGGCCAACCAGCCGTCACGCAGCAGGGCTTTCAGTCTTTTTCGAACACCGTAGACTTTTCCTTGGGCTAATCGAAAAAGGTGTTCCAAATAAACTTCTTCAAGCCCTTTGCGGGCTAGGGATTCGTTTCCGGAACTGAGCAGGTCCAGACCTAGGTTAACCATGGCTGCGGCTTTTTCGGCGGCTTCGCGCAAATCTTCGGGAAGATCGGGAGCCAGCCCGTCAGCCACCACGATCTTGTTGGCAATGGCGGCCATTTCCCAACGTAGGGTGTCCAAAAGATGCGGATCGTCGATCTGTGCCAGAACCCGTTGCAGCAAGCCTTCTTCCGGCATGGGGATCAGAGCGAATGCCGGCGGTGACGCCCTTTCGTCTTCCGGCCGGTCACCCATGAGAATCTTACCCAGGGGAATCTGTTCCAGGTTTAAGGGTTTGTAAATTTCCAGAGCGTCGTAATAATCGGGGATGGCTCGATCTTCCAGACGGCCCCGGTGGAAACGATAAGCCGCCTCTTCCATTTCCGGTTCCAGAGCCCACAGCAGGTGGTCCATGAGTTCTTTGTAAAAACCGTAATGGGTTTCAAAGAGGTAACTTAGGACTTGGCGGATTAAGTCCTCAAACTGAGGATACGATGTTTCCCAAAAGTACTGGTCATCCAAAGTGTTTTTGGGCAGAAAATCGCGGGCTTCCAAAGGATCGGTTTCGTCCGGCATTTGGGCCACGCGAATCCATTTCTTAAAAAGAGCCACCAGAAGTTCAAAGTCTGCCGCATAAAGCCAGGCCAGTAGTCGTCTAGGATCGGCGCGAAAGAGTCGATCCAGCCACTGAATGGCCGGACCTGGAAGAATGCGATCCTTACGCCACATTTCCAGGTCAAAAACATGGGTGACCTGATCCAGGGAAGCGACGGCCAGCAGAGGCAAGGCATCTTCAGGGCCGATTTCCTTGACGGTCAGATAGAAGTCTTGGTCCGACATGGCGGCTGCCACCGCTTCCGCGTCAGGCCTGGAAATGATGGCCTCCATGCGTTCTTTGGCGGGAAGGCTCATGAGGTGCTGAGCCATGAGGCGGGGCGGCAACCGAGTCAAGCGTTTGGCTTCAAAATCAATGACATCTGTGGGCATGGTTTCCTGTCATGTTGAGCGTCTTGAGGGTGATCGCCTTGAGGGTGCATTCGGCAGTGACTTCTATTCGTCATCAGGCGTAAAGTCAAGGTGCTGCGAAAGATTTTGCTTGCTAGCATGGGATTCCATGCTTAGGGTAAGCATTAAGGGATAATCAAGAAGGACGAGGAGACAAAGGAGTTCATCCATGTTGGTGATTGAAGATTTGGAAGTGGAACTGGCCGGAAAGAAGATACTCAAACATATCGACCTGGAGATCAAACCAGGGGAAACCCACATCCTTTTCGGCCCCAACGGCTCTGGAAAGACTTCTCTTCTCATGACCATCATGGGCTACCCTCAGTACAAGGTCACGGGAGGCAAGATCTTTTTCAAGGGAGTGGACATCACAAACCTTCCTATCAACGAAAGAGCCAAGTTGGGGATCGGCATGGCGTACCAGAGACCCCCTACCATTCGTGGTGTGAAAACGCATCAGATGGTCAAAATCTGTGCTGGGGATCGTGACGTGGATGTTTCGGAATTGGCCCGCAAGGTTAATTTTCAGGATTTCCTGGACCGAGATGTGAATGCCGGGTTTTCCGGAGGTGAAATCAAGCGCTCGGAACTCCTGCAACTTATGGCCCAGGACCCTGATCTTATGCTTTTCGATGAGCCGGAATCCGGCGTGGACATGGAAAACATCTCCCTGGTGGGCCATACCATCGCTCGATTGCTTCAAAAGGAATGTGCCCCCACGGACCTCAAGTCCATGCTTCAGGTCAAAAGGGAACGCACTAAGATGGGACTCATCATCACCCATACGGGCTACATTTTGGAATACCTCACCGCTGACAAAGGCCAGGTGCTCTTCGATGGGGTGCTCAGTTGTTCCGACAATCCCCGAGAGATTCTGCAATGTATCAGCGAAATGGGATACGAGGAGTGTGTACGATGCACAATCGCGAGGAATTAAGACAAAGAGCGCTCAAGGCGGTCAATAAATCTGCGCCCATCGGAGCCGATATCGATCTCGGTCAGTTTGACCAGAGTCCGGTGGAACACCGCCCCTTGGACAAGGAAGAGCTTCTGTCCCTACCCGTCCTTGACAAAAAGCGGCTGCTCATGGCCGGCATCGATGTGACGGAATCGGAACGCAGCGGCACCTACATTCAGATGGATACGTCCGTGGTGCGCTGCGGAACGAAACAGGAAGGGATCGAGGTTCTTCCCATCAAGAAGGCCTTGGAAAAATACGACTGGATCTGGGATTACTACTGGAAACTGGTGGCGGTGGATGCGGACAAGTACACGGCCGCCGTGGAACTTAATCTGCATGACGGCTATGTGATTCGGGCTTTACCGGGAGCGAAGTCCATCTATCCGGTCCAGGCCTGCTTGTATCTCAACAAACAGAACTTACAGCAGAATGTCCACAATATCATCATCGCCGAAGAGGATTCGGAGCTCCACATCATCACGGGGTGTTCCACGTCGCCGCACATGACACGCGGCGCCCACGTGGGTATTTCGGAATTTTTTGTCAAGAAGAACGCCAAGCTGAGCTTCACGATGATCCACAATTGGGCGGAAGATATGGCCGTGCGGCCCAGGTCCGTGGCTCGTGTGGAAGAGGGCGGTCTGTTTCTCAACAACTATGTGTGTATGAAGCCCGTGCGATCCTTGCAAATGTACCCCACGACGCACCTTGTGGGAGAAAATGCCGTGGCTCGGTTCTACAGTATCATCGTGGGTAGCCCGGGATCGGAATACGATGTGGGTGGTCGTGTTTACCTCAAGAAGCCGGGAACCCGTGCGGAAATCGTGGCTCGAACCATCAGCAATGGGGGCAAGATCATCGCGCGAGGGCACCTGATCGGCGAAGTGCCTGACGTCAAAGCCCACCTGGAATGCAAGGGTTTGATCCTCAACGGGGGCGTTATTCATGCCATTCCGGAACTGGAAGGCCATGCGGACGGAGTGGAAATGAGCCATGAAGCGGCGGTGGGCAAAATCGCCGCTGAAGAGATTGCGTACCTCATGTCGCGAGGGCTGAGTGAAGACGAGGCCACGGCTACCATCGTACGAGGCTTTCTCAGCGTGGACATTCCGGGACTACCGCCGCAGCTCAAGGCGGAAATCGATCGAGCCGTGGAGCAAAGCGACAAAGATGTCATGTGAAGGTCTTACCCCGCACAATGATCTAAAAGGGCGGATCGATGTGTCCGCCCTTTAACTTATGAAGCCGTACGGGCGAACCGTTATCTTGGCCCTGCCGGTTCCCCTTGGAGGGGCGGACCGACATGTACGCCGCCAAAACCGCGCGAAAAAGATTGCTTTAGCATGCAGGGAAAAACGTGCCCTTGGAGGGGCGGACCGATGTATCCGTCCCATTTAGCCCCCTTAGCCCTCACAAGAACGAGGAATGATCCCATGAACTCGTTAAAAAAACTCCTTGTCCTGTCGATCATTCTGGCTCTTTGCTTTCAAAGCTTTCATGCCATGGCCGGTGATGGCTTCTCGACATCACAACCGATTTCCCAAAAAACTCCTGACGGCGGCATCATGCTTGCTGATGTTTTTTTGGTGCGTCCTTTAGGTATGGTCGCCTGTGTGCTCGGCCTTCTGGGAACCGTCGTAGCCGCTCCCTTTGCCGCCGCGGCCGGAAACATGAATGAAGTCACCCAAAAGCTGGTAGGGGATCCCTTTGGCTACACCTTTGAGAGGCCTCTAGGCTATTTTCCAGGGGAACTTCCAGCCCGTTGAGTTTCCTCGCGATCGCTTTAGCCTAAGTATGAAGCCACCTAATCCGGCCACTTTGGCGCGAATCCGCGCTCAAAGCCACTGGTGTCGCTCCGCCATGATGTGTCTTCCCGCCGATCTTGTCAGCAGCAGAAACGGGTGCTAGAGTTTCGAAGAATCACCCGCAAAGAAGGAGCGCTTCCTATGACCCTTTCCGGTTCTTCAGTGAGCGAGAGGGAACTCAAGGATTGGATCACCCAAAGCGTTGAGCACGTCTTTCGAGAGAAAGTCGATGAGATTGTGGCTCAAAGGCTCGTTGCTTTTGTGCAGGAAAACGAACAGCGGGTTCGGGAACTTTCCCTGATGGAAAGGGTCGTTCGGGTTGAGGAAGAGCTGCGAGGCCTCAAAGAAATCCAAATCGCTCATTTCAACGCCTCGGAAAAGCGTTTTGAAGCCATGGACAAGCGCTTTGAAGCGCTGCAACGTGAAATGGCGGCCCGCTTTGAAGCTTCAGAAAAGCGATTCGACACCATAGACAAGCGGTTTGAAGCCCTGCAACATCAAATAGCCACCCGCTTTGAAGCCATGGACAAGCGCTTTGAGGCGCAGCAGCGTGAAACAACCACCCGTTTTGAAGCCATGGACAAGCGTTTTGAAGCGCTGCAACGTGAAATGGCGGCCCGCTTTGAAGTCGTAGACAAACGTTTTTCCCAGTTGCAATGGATGATCGGGCTAGGCGTTGCGTTCATCGTGGCACTTATCGGTATGGTCCGTATTTTCGGATAAGGGGCACCCCGGCCATGGCATTCCATTTCTCTTAGCCAATCTTTTCCATAATCTTTTCGATGCAACAACTGCAGACGCTGCAAAGGCCGGCTCAAGAGGATGCCGGGACGCCGAGCCATGACCCGTGACCCACAGCGGCCGGAAAGTAAGACTCCGGCATTTTTCAAAAGAACGTTTTTTAGCTCGAAGATTGCATCCAAGAACTTTGGTGTTGGGCCACAACACGCAACAAGGGTATGGACTCAGTGGGTTGGAGAGCTTTCGAAGCACATGATCCCTGAAAAGGAGGGATATTGGGACCATGATTTGCCTTTTGCATGATAGTACGGATCCTGCGTGGAACCTGGCTGCTGAGGAATACCTCTTGGAGAAGGCCGAGGAACCTTGTTTTCTTCTGTGGAGGAATTGTGAGTCGGTCATTGTTGGTCGGAACCAAAATACTTACGCCCAAATCAATCGCACCTTCGTGGAAACCAGGGGCATTCACGTGGTGCGGCGACTTAGCGGTGGAGGTGCTGTTTTTCACGACCTGGGAAACATTAATTTCACGTTCATCGTGCCCGGCCGAGGGTTAAAGCCGGTTCCCTTTCAAGAGTTGACGGCTCCCGTTTTGGAGTTTCTTTTGGATCTTGGAGTTTCGGCGGCCTTCGACGGTCGAAACGACATCTGTGTCCATGGGTTTAAAATATCCGGCAATGCCCAGTACGGCCGCGGAGACAACCTACTTCATCATGGAACCCTCCTTTTTGACACGGACCTCTGCACCATGGAAGAGGCGCTGCGAGTCGGGAACGTGAAATATAGGGATCGCGGCATTCCTTCCATTCGAAAGCGGGTGACCAATATTCGAGAGCATTTGGCCGTTGACCTCTCTGCGGAGGCGTTCATGCATAAGCTGTTTGAGTTTATCCGAGAAAAGAAAAGCTCTCGAGCGGTCACCCTTTCCGCAAGCGACTGTGACGCCATCGATCGGTTAGCCGACTCCCGTTACCGGCTCTGGGAGTGGAACTACGGTAACTCGCCGGCTTACAACTTTCAGAAGGTGACCAAGACTCCTGCGGGAGTTCTGGAAGTGTATCTGGAAGTCGAAGAAGGCGTGATTCAAGACGCACGTATCTTCGGGGACTTTTTCGGCTCTGGGGCAATAGGCGAGTTGGAGTCATGCCTAAGAGGGCTACGACATGATCTGCAAGAACTCGCCGTCTATTTGGAAACCCAGCCGGTACAGGACTACATCCAAGGGATATCGCCTCGCCAGTTGGCCGAAGCGTTGGTTTAGCTGGTTGAAAGCCCTGGAGGGTTGCCCTCTGTTCAATCTCGGAACTGGCTTTTCAAAAGACTGTTCCAAATCTGAACACGCGGGCGATCACTGTCCGCTCATCTTTCTCTCTGATCACCAATTGGCACCTTTGTTTTGTCCCTAAAGCTCAGCATGCTCTTTGCTCTTCTTTCCAAAGTAAGTCTTTAGCGTACCGGAAGAGGCAGCCGATGCGATGTGTTGACGGGAGGAGGGGTCATTCGATGAATACGGCGGAAAAAGCAAGTGAAGCGTTTGCGGCCATCCAAAAACATGTTCCCGAGGTCTACGAAAAATACTTGGAATATACCAAATCCATGTCCCTTAAAGGGGGTCTCACTCCTCGAGAAAAAGAATTGATTCTCGTGGCCTGTTCCGTCATGTCTCAATGCGACATGTGCATCGCCATTCACGTGGAAGCCGCGGCTGCTGCAGGGGCATCGCGGGACCAGATCCTGCAGGCGGCGCTCATGGCCGTAGCCATGGGAGGATCCCCAAAACTCATGTATCTGAAGTATGTTTTTGAAGCTCTGGAGGATCTTTTCGGCTGATCCAGCTGGAAGGTCCGGGCCCGGGGCGATTCCCCGGGCCCGGCTTTCATGAGGGTGGCAATTAGAACAGTGAATCTCCGCTCCTGTTGGCAAGCCCAGGATGGATGTCGAAACGGACCACACCTACGGGAACCGATGTCCCCACAGCTTCCGCCACCAGGGATGTTCCACGATGGCCGAAACCACCGCAGAGCTCGATGGCTTGAATTCCCTCTTTTGCCACCAATTCTTTGGCCGTTTCAGCCGCCGCTTGATAGCTTGATGCACCCAGGACCAGCAGATGAACCTTCGGGGTTTTCACCCATTGGCGATGGACGCCGGGGTCGGCTTCCGGAGCGACAAAAAGGAACGCAGCTTTTAAAACATCGCCCATCTTTTTCCCCTTTCGGCCTCCTTGAAGAGGCTCATGACCGTTGTTCAACAAAAACACCCTTGTCTCGCGCCCTTTCCATGACGCGCGGCACACTCACCACAAACGGGCCCTCCAAAGACAACCGAACGGCCACGGACATGGACCGCTTGACCTCCATTTCCCGTTCCCCGTCCAAAGCCAAAACACTGTGCTGCCACAGCACCGGGTACGGCTTTCCTGGGATCATTCTTTCGAATCGTTCCACAGAAACGCTTCGGATTAACCCTGGCGCAATGGCCGCGGAAATTTTTGGGCCCCCTGCACCCATGACCATGTGAAGCCCTGTGGGTTCTGAAGGGCCAATGGTCGTCAATTGTCCTCCCAGCGCGGACAGGCCGATGGATTCCGGCCGACATCGTGAAAGAAAAAGCTGCCGGACCTTTTCCACCTCCCAGATGGCTCGAGCTCCAATGAAACTGCCTTCGCAGACGGCCACATCCACAAGGGCGAGATCCCCAGGACTGTTATCACAAAGCACTTCCAGGCATGAGACCCGGCAGGCCGACTCTTCTAAAGGAACAGCGCCGGTGGCCACCAAGCCGGCTGCCAGTCCTGCAATGGTAGCTTCCATGACGTGTGGGAACACATTGTTGGTTCCTGTAGAAATGGGAAGAAGAGGCACGGATCGGGTGCCTTTGGTCACCGCACGGCATGTACCGTCCCCGCCTAGGACCACGAGACAACCTACACGCTGGGTTTCCATCCAAGCCGCAGCCTTTACGGAATCTTCTTGACTGTCCTGAGCGGCCATGGGCACTGGGTTGACATCCATAGCCACAGAGCAGCCCCGTAGGGCTCGATCCACAATGGCATAGGCATCGGGCATGTAGAAAACCGATTGTACCCCGACAGCCTCAAGGCCCATTAGGATGCGTCGGACGATGCGCACCTTTTCCTGATTGTCAAAGACGCTGCCGTGAGCCACCAACCTTCGAATATCTTTTCCAGAGGCCGGATTGGCCACAATCCCTACCGAGCCGGACATGGGAGTCCTTTTTCGCCCTTTGAGGCACAGCCGTTCAACCGCGGATGGTTTTCACTGCCTTCACAATGTCGTCCACCTTGGGAAGGAAAGCTTGTTCCAGGGGTGGAGAGAACGGCACCGGTGTAAACGGCGCCGCCACCCTCACGATGGGTCCATCCAGGTAGTCAAATGCCAGTTCAGCCACCTGCGCGGCAATTTCGGCACCGAACCCACCGTGTTTCACCGCCTCATGGACCACCACAAGGGCGTGGGTTTTCTTCACCGATTCCACCACGGTTTCGGTGTCGAAGGGCACAAGGGTTCTAGGATCGATGACCTCAGCCGAGATTCCATCATTAGCCAAAACATCCGCGGCTTCCAGGGCCGTGTGCACCATCTTGGCCGTGGCTACGATGGTCACGTCCTCCCCGGTTCTTCGCACTTCCGCCTTCCCAAAGGGAACGGTGTACAACTCATCCGGAACTTCAGCTTCCAGGCCGTAAAGAAGTTTATGTTCCAGAAAGACCACCGGGTTGTCGTCTCGAATGGCTGTGACGAGCAGGCCCTTGGCGTCGTAAGGCGTCGCCGGCATAGCGACTTTCAGCCCGGGCACATGAGCGAACCAGGCTTCCAGGCTTTGGGAATGTTGGGCCGCCGCGCCGATGCCCGCCCCTTGCGGGCTTCGAAGCACCATAGGGATTTTGGCTTTTCCGCCGAACATGTAGCGCATTTTGGCGGCTTGGTTAAACAACTGGTCCAAAGCCACACCAATGAAGTCCACAAACATGATCTCGCACACAGGCCGTAGCCCGGCCGCGGCAGCACCTGTGGCGGCCCCGATGATGGCGCTTTCGGTGATGGGGGTGTCTTTGACCCGCTTGTCCCCGAACTGTTCGTACAAGCCCTTGGTCACGCCGAAGCAGCCTCCGAAGGGACCCACATCTTCCCCCATGATGAACACATCGGGATCGCGCTCCATCTCCTGACGAAGGGCTTCGTTGATGGCCTGAAGATAGGTCTTGGTCGGCATGGCTTTCTCCTTGAAACCTTGGAGTTGATGGCGATGCAACGGTGTCCCTGTCAGCTACGCGTAGACGTCTTCCAGAACTTCTTCCGGCGCCGGCAGAGGACTTTCTTCGGCGAATCGAATGGCTTCCTGCAGTTCTCGGGCAATCCCTTCCCGAATCTCACGCTCTTTGGCTTCCGTAAGGATTCCTTGATCCAGAAGCTTTTCTCTAAAGCGGGCGATGGGATCTTTTTCCTTCCAAGCGCGGACCTCCTCTTCGTCCCGGTACGTGCAAGCATCCCCTTCGAAATGGCCGCACCAGCGATAAGTCTTGCACTCGATAAGGGACGGCCCGTTCCCGGTGCGAGCCCGTGCTACGGCTTCCGCCACCGCTTCGTAAACCGCCACCACGTCGTTGCCGTCCACAACCACGCCGGGCATGTCGTAGGCGGCGGCACGATCGGCGATGTCGGCGACGGCCATGGACTTGCAGGTGGGGCACGAGATACCGTAGCCGTTGTTTTCATTGACGAAGACGACGGGAAGCTTCCAAGCGCTGGCCAAGTTCATGGCTTCTTGCGTCGTGCCCTGGTTGGCGGCGCCGTCCCCGAAAAAGCAAACCGCTACTTGATCTGTCCCGCGATACTGCGCGGCCAGGGCGGCGCCGTTGGCAATGGGACCTCCTCCACCCACGATCCCGTTGGCACCAAGAATGCCGAGATCCACATCGGCGATGTGCATGGATCCCCCTTTGCCTTTGCAGTAGCCGGTTCTCTTGCCGAAGAGTTCCGCCATCATTCCTTTCAGGTCCCCGCCTTTGGCGATCAGATGGCCGTGCCCTCGGTGGGTGCTGGTGATGTAATCGGAGGGGTTCAGAACGGCGCATGTTCCGGTGGCCACGGCTTCTTCCCCAATGTACAGATGCACGAACCCGGGAATCTTGCCTGCGGCGAAAAACTCCTGAACCTTGCTTTCAAATTCTCGAATGCGGAGCATGGTGGTGTACATCTGCAAAAGTTTTTCTTCGCTCAAACTCATGGGGCACCTCCCAAGCGGGTTGCCTTTGGCACCCGTTCTCCTAGGAATCCACGGACACGGTGATCGCTACGTTGGCCACGGCAATCCGGTCGCAGTCTTTAGCGAAACGGTCCACGCAAATCCCAGGCGCCGTCATGCCCCCGGGGATGACCTTGACCGTTGCTCGGCCGATAGGAACTTCGGCCGCAACGACGTCCCGGTCGACCCGACCCGGATCGGGACAGGCCACGAGGATCTCCACCTGCACCTCTTCCAAACTCTCAAGACCGAGAATCTCGATCAACCCACACAGACAGCTGCGCCCGATGGCGTTCCGCACAGCCCGGCAGGCGGCTTTTGTCATGTTTTCACCGTGCAAATCCACGCCCATACCCAGTTCGACGACAAACCTTTTGAGACCCATAGCCTGGTTCCTCCTTTAAGCAATCAAGGTGGCGGGCTCTTCTAGGTAATCCGCCAAGGTTCTCAAGAAGGTCATGGCCGGGACCCCGTCGGTGACACGATGATCGAAAGTGAGGCTGAGGGTCATGAGGCTTCGAATCTGGATTTGGTCCTGAAACACGGCGGGTTTGAGCATCACTCGTCCCACACCCAGGATGCCTGTTTCCGGCGGGTTTAGAATGGGTGTAAAACCATCCACCCCTTGTCGACTGACGTTGGTAACGGTAAAGGTCCCGCCTTGGATTTCATCCACGGTGAGGCGGTTTTCCCGGGCTTTGGTCACCAGTTCTCTTATGTCCCGAGACAATTCCAGCAGGCCTTTTTGATGGGCGTTTTTCACGTTGGGAACAATGAGCCCCTCGGGCAGTGCCACGGCAATGCCCAGATGAACCCCTTCGTGGATGCGGATGCCCTCTTCCGTCAGCCAGGAATTCATCACGGGAACACGTTGAAGAGCCCGACACACGGCGTAGCAGATAAGTTCATTGATACTGATCTTTGGATCGTTGGGTGAAGAAAATCTTGCACGAAGATGGTCCCTGAGCCTCAGAAGTTCGGTCACGTCCACTTCCACAAACACCGTCAGTTGCGCCGACTGATGCAAGCTGGCCATCATGTTGTCGGCGATGATCTTGCGTATGCCGGTGAGCGGCAGTACGGTTCCGGGAGACAGCCTGGTTTTTTCGGCGCCGTGAGGTTCTTGCCCCGTTAAAGCCTTTTTCTTTGCTTCAACGGCACGCAAAACATCCACTTTAGTGATCCGGCCTCCTTCGCCCGTTCCTTGAACCGTGGCCAGGTCGATCCCTTCCTTTTCTGCCAAGACCTTGGCCTGGGGGCTGATGGCCGGCGCCGTTTGCAACTGTTCCTTGTGCCGGCGGACGTCTTGCTCCGTTACCCTTCCTTCGGGGCCGGAACCCGCAATCGCCGCCAACTCCAGTCCCCACTGATTGGCCAAGCGGCGTGCCGCCGGTGTCGCCCGCACAAATGAAGGCTTGGAAACCGTTTCCGTTTCAGGTTTCGGCGCAAGGGCTTCAGAGACAGCCGATGGCCCTGTGATGCCTTCGATCTTCTCACCGGGTTCGGCAATGACCGCAACCAGAGTATTTACGGGAACCGTTTCCCCGGCAGGAACCAGAATCTGGAAAAGAATGCCGGTGGCGGGCGATTCCACCTTGTTCGTAATCTTGCTTGTCTCCACTTCGAAAAGGGGCTCACCCTCAACCACCTGGTCGCCTTCCTTCTTAAACCACCGGGTGATTTTGCCTTCGGTCATGGTGAGGCCCCATTTGGGCATGAAAACCTGAACAGCCACGACTTTCCTCCTTCCATGGGCAGCACATTGGGCCGGGCATTTTCACGTGATCTTCAGGGCAAAAGAGGTGCCAGGAAAGAAGCATGGAGAAACAATGGCTTGCAGGTGGCCCATTTCGAGAACTGTTCCGTTTTCGAACAGACGTCCTGACCTCGTAGGGTTCACCGGAAAAAGATGTTGGAAAGCAAATCGGGTTCGTTTAATGAATAAGGGTAGTGGAAACAGAAGGCGCTCCGCAAGGGGCATCTTCCGGCCTAAACGATAGGTTTCTCCCTTCTCACAGGAGGTGAGAACCATGTACGAATTGGTCTGGCAGGGATCGAGATTTCAACTTGTACCGTCTTCGTGGGCGAAGAAGACGTCCGGTGCTTCTCAAAAACCATCTTTGATTTTATCGGCGCCCGACCTGGACATGAAAACCTGGAGGGATTACGTGCTGAAAGGCGTATCCCGGGAGTGTGTTCGTGAGATCATCCTTCAGTCCTGGTCGCGTTGCAGGCAAAGCGGGGTGGATCCCGCCCAAGCAAAATGTCGTGATATTCGTTCCGAGGGCGAATTAGGGGATGAGTTCCAATTTCTCAAGGACCTCACTTTGGATGTCCAAGCCGAAATTTACGGCCTCATCCGTGATCGGGGACTTCTTGTCACGGTCAGTGAAAGACGCGGCTATTTGTTGGGAATGTTCGGGGATGTGAAGGCACTGAGCGCGGCGGATCGGTTGAATTTCGGTCCCGGAGCCAATTGGTCTGAAAGCAGCGTCGGGACCAACGCCATCGGCACCGCTTTACAATGCGGTCATCCTCTTCGAGTCCAGGGAAAAGAACATTTTTGCGAAAGTCATCACAGTTGGATTTGCTCCGCCGTGCCCATCTTTGGATGGGACGGCAAGCCTTTGGCGGTGTTGGACATTTCCGGTCCCATCGACGCGGATCACGGGCAGGCATTGGAGTTTGCCCTGCACGGAGCGCGTCTCATTGAGAGCCGTCTCTATCGGATCGAGGCGGCCCAACACATGTTCCGAGCTTGTGATTTGGTGCAAAAGCTGTCCGGCGGCGTTACCGTCGGGCTGCTGTTTGTGGATCCCGAGGGAAAAATCCTGGAAGGAAATGAAGCGGCCGCGCATCTTCTCAGGACACCTCGAAACCAACTGTGCGGTGCCAAGGCAGGCAGCTGGTTCGACCTTCCACATCCATGGAAGGACTCCTTTAAGAGCGGTTTCGGTTCCAAAGAGAGCGTGATCCCTGTTCGATGTCGCGGCAATGCTTCCGTAACGGCTTTCGCTCATCCCGTTTGCAGCCGAAATGGAACCAGCATGGGCGCGTGCTTGATCCTTCAACAATCAAGACCCTTACGAAAGGCCAAAACGTTGCCGGACGGGGAAGAAGATCCCTTCGGGACGTTGCTCGGCCGAAGTGCAGCCATTCGCAAAGCCGTGGACGTGGCCAGACGTGTGGCTCGAACCGATACCACCGTGCTTGTTGTCGGTGAGAGCGGCACGGGAAAAGAGGTTTTGGCTCGAGCCATTCACAGGGCGAGCCGAAGGCGTCGAGGTCCTTTTGTGGCGGTGAACTGCGGGGCCATTCCGCCGGGGCTCGTCCAGAGTGTGCTCTTTGGGTATGAGGAAGGGGCGTTTACCGGGGCACGGCGTGGAGGCTCTCCCGGGAAATTCGAATTAGCCTCCGGAGGAACCATCTTTTTGGATGAAATCGCGGAAATGCCCTTGGACATGCAGGTCAATCTTCTGCGGGTTCTAGAGGAAGGGCAGGTAACTCGTGTAGGGGGCACGAAACCTACCGCCGTGGATGTTCGAATTATTGCCGCAACCCACAGGAACCTGTCCCAAAGGGTTGCAGCCGGTCAGTTTCGAGAAGACCTCTATTATCGGCTCAATGTGGTCCGCATCTCTTTGCCTCCATTGCGGGAACGCGGTGAAGATCTGGAACTTTTGATTCAACATTTCATTGCTCAACATGGGAAAAAATTGGATCGAAAGGTTCGGGCTGTTCTACCCGATTTCTACGCAGCTTTGCATCATTATCATTGGCCCGGCAATGTGAGGGAGCTCTGTTATGCCATAGAGGCAGCCATTGCCGTTATGCCGGCAGATGTACTTTCTGCGGAATGTCTTCCGGAAGATCTCATACAGACCACGACTATGCCGACATCTTCACCGGAGATTTCGCATTTTAACTTGAAGCGCCTCGAAGCGGAATGCATCCGAAAAGCTTACTTCCATTTCAAGGGAAACATCTCTGAAGCCGCACGGGCCTTAGGAATCGGGCGAAACACACTTTACAGCAAACTGAAAAAACACAAAATCCTCTGACCGGGAAGTCGCACCTCAGGAAAAAGCATTTTTCAGTGTTCAAGAATCGCACAATTTCGGTTCTGGTCGGCAGCCCATGGCTCATGTCCGTGACGTTGCGGCACTCTTGGCGAATCTGCGAGCACACCCGTTGGATCTCGCCTAAGCCAACGCCGCGGCTAACCCGCGCCAGCGGAGCACCCAGGACTATCAAAAGGCACCACCTTGTGTGATGCAGCCGCGTGGTGCGGCGTCGGGTTGAGCCGCATGTTATGGGCTATTTCTCCTGCGCCAATAGTCCGGCTTTCCGTTACCCCATGTTTGTCATTTTTCGGCTTAACTTATTGTTATTACCTGCTTTATGTTTTTTCTTTTCCACTACGGATTTTTCAGTCAACGCGCTTGCCGCTCTTGAGCGGGCGCGTTGGCAGCCCAAGAGCGTTGTGAATCTTGGCATGGATGGGTTCTGGCTCTGACGTATGCCGGACGTGATCCATCTGTCCTTTGTCGGCGTGACCACTGATTGCCGTGTGTTGAAATGTCACCTCCTATTCTTACCAAGATCTTTCATGCCTCATTTCGATTGTATCTTGAATTTCTCAAAGCCATGGACCTGCGGGTATCTGATCAAGTTTGGCATGACGCCGCTCGTTTTGAGATCTATGAATGTGGATGCCCCAGAGCGGCCAAAGGATGCATAACGCATAGCCTGTTTAAAGAGGATAGTCACCCATGGGGAAGGCACCTGCGGCAACCGGCAAGGAAGCTAGAGCCAAGGCCGGAGGCATTTTTTTCGGCCGTGAAAGCAAGAGTCGCAATAGGGGAACGCGGATAAAAGGTCCCCCGGATCAACCTAGGGTTGAGGGTGGTCGTCTCGTCGGCTCTTTTGCCCTTTGTGGTTCGGGGTATGGAACCGAAGCGTCGTCCCTTGAAGAGTTGGTGGGCGAGAGCTTCCATAACGCCGAGGAGGTTCTTCATGCGAATCAGGCCGAAGGCGCCGTCAAAGGGACACATCTACTCAATCGCAATGAACCTTATGCGTAAAGCAAAGTGAGCTGGGACTACGGGATGTCCAGCTCCATAGGGAAAACGGCTGAGAGGCGGCTTTACGGGTTGCCTGTTCATCTTCAACCCTATGATTTCTTACCGGCAAAGTCGGTTTCTTTTTCCGGATGTTCTTCTTCAGCTCCTGCGCTCATAGCGGGATCCAACAGGTAGCGCAGCCAAGGGTGTTGAGCCGAAAGCTGGAGCAGTTCCTGTTTGTATGGTCCGAAGCCGGCTTCCAGGTTCAAGCCGATCTCCTGTAGGGAGCGGCTTTGAGCTGCCCATGTTTTCCAATCCGGATGGTCCGGCCGCACGTAACGCTCTTTGAAGAAAAGAAGCTCCTGCCTCACCTGTGACCGATGATCGAAAACATCCACCTCGCAGGTTCTCAGGTTGACCTTGACACAGGTTTAATGTTCAGAATCGTAATGACATGCCCCAAAACCATGTTCCAAAAATCTAGACTAATGAATGGATAGGATATAACCTTGCTTGGCCAATTCGTGCAGGCGTTTGAGGCCGGGAGCATGTTGAAAGCCATTTGTGCTCGCAGCCATTTCTAGGACCTTCTCATAATGTGCGATCAGCGGCCGAAAGAATGACGGACGACTATTACGCGACCCATTTCGAAGAGTACCATCGCAAGACGTTTTTCATAGATCCAACCTCTTTCCTGCAACCCTTGACCCGGTTCCTACCTCCTCCGGCTCATGTACTGGACATTGGATGTGGATCTGGAAGGGACCTTTCTTGGTTTCAACGGCAAGGATACAAAGTCACCGGATTGGAACGCTCCCCAGGCCTTGCCTGCCTGGCCCGGGATGCCACCGGGGCCCAAATCCTTGAGGCAGACTTTGAAATTTTTGACTTCAACACACTACAAGTCGATGCCCTTGTGCTGGTTGGAGCGCTGGTGCATCTGCCGCCGAAGCGAGTCCATTTAACATTACAACGAATGCTGAAGGCTCTTCGAGATGGAGGCTACATTCTTGTCAGCATGAAAGAAGGCTGTGGCCTATGGACGGCACCGGACGGGCGTACTTTTTATCTGTGGCAAGACAAGGAGCTTCGAAGGCTTTTTGATGAACTAAATCTGACCGTCCTGTATCAAGCAAGATCTGTTTCGTCGATAGGTAGCCAGGAAATCTGGTTGAGCTACGTGCTTCAATTGGGGAAAGACAAATCTTAATGAGCTCAAGCAGAAAGCACGAAAACGGTTTTTTCTTCAAACTCGTTCGCGACCGCATTCCGGAACGGATCGCAACAACTGGTAAACCATTCGCGATCCATGAAGCGCACGCAACGGAACTGAGGCGGGCGCTAGGATTGAAGCTTTTGGAAGAAGCTCATGAGCTCTTTCGAGCTTGGCATAGCGATACTCCTGAGAATATCCTCGATGAAGCGGCCGATCTCTTAGAAATCACTTTAAGACTTCTCCAACAACAAGGTTTCACTCTCGATGAGCTGCTACGCGCCCGCAGTGACAAAAGGCTTAAACATGGCGGCTTTGACCGAAATATTGTTTTAGAATACACGGGATCACCGGCACCCTTTCCGATCCCGCCAGAATTTCCTCGGCTCTTCTTCATTCCTCTGGACCACACGACCCTGATCGAACTGGTCAAAGCGCTCCTCCTTCAGAGCAGCACGGTTTCCATCGCGTCCGCCTTTTATACACCCGCCGTGACGAACCTCTTGCTCAAAGACCTGGTGCAGTTCACACAACGGGGCGGATCCTTACGCATTTTGCTTTCTACGATGGGTAATCTTAACCGGCCCGAGCATCTAGAGCAGATCCTTTACCACGTGCCAGGGGCGAACGTTCGTGTTTTTCATCCTCCTGACGTGCCCCTTGAAGAGAATCCTCCAAATTTTCATGCAAAGGCGTATTTGTTTGAACGAGATGAAAAAAATGGGAGCCTCATCCTGGGCTCCTCAAACTTTACGCAGGGTGGTTTTTTTTCGAACATAGAATGGAACTATTTCAGTTCAATGGAAATAAACCTTCCTTTTGACGGTTGTTTCAGTCCTTTTGCCTACGCCAAGCGAGAATTCGACCGAATGTGGAACGAATTCTCCGTGGAGTTGAACGATGAATTTCTACAGGTGTATCGAAAAAGGTATCAACCGTCGATTTTCATAGATATGTTCAGTGCAAAACAAGCCTCTTTTGCATCCAGAAAGCAAGTACATCCCAATGCTGCCCAACAAGAGGCCCTGGAGCGCCTCGCCTCTCTCAGGGCGGAAGGTGTTCAACAAGCGGCGGTGGTAGCGGCCACGGGGCTCGGGAAGACATACTTGGCCGCTTTTGATTTTCGTCAAAGCGGGTTTCAAAGACTTCTTTTCATTGCCCATCGAGAAAACATTCTGAGCCAGGCTCGTCGCTCCTTTTCAGATGTGCTGGACCAAAAAGATTTGGGAACCATCCTTGGCGGTGGCAATTCGGTGGATCATCTTCCCGACATTGCTTTTGCGATGATTCAGACACTTTCGAGACCGGAACATCTGTCCCGGTTTCCACGTGATCACTTCGATTACATCGTCGTCGATGAATTTCATCATGCGGCTGCCGCAAGCTATGCACGTGTGCTTGAGTACTTTCAGCCTCGCTTTCTTCTCGGCCTGACAGCAACTCCAGAACGCACGGACGGCCAAGATGTCCTGCGGCTCTGCAACTACAACATAGCCTACGAAGTCCGCCTCATAGAAGCCGTCGATCGAGGTTGGCTGACTCCTTTTCAATACTATGCGATCTATGACCCAACGGACTATGAACAAATCCCCTGGCGAGGAACTTTCTACGATGAAAGGAAACTAGAGGAAGCCTTAAGCACGGATACACGCACTCAAATCGTGGCTCATAATCTTCGAAAGTTCCTTCCATCCAGCGGCAAGGTCAAAGCATTGGCCTTTTGCAGCAGCATTGCCCATGCCAAGTATACAGCCCGGACACTGTCAGCAAAGCATGACATAGAGGCTGCTTACTTGGTGGGCGAACATTCCCCACAAGAAAGGCAGTTGCTCATTGATCGACTGCAAAACGAAAATGATCCGCTTAACGTTATCTGCTGCGTGGACGTGTTCAACGAAGGAATAGACATTCCCAACCTTTCTCACATTGTCCTTTTAAGACCTACTCAGTCGTTCACTGTCTTTTTGCAGCAGATTGGCCGAGGTTTGCGGCGTGCGCCGGGTAAAGATTTCACGGTGATCATCGATTTTGTTGGTAATTTTCGAAAAGCCCATATAGCTCCGCTTGCCCTTATAGGCTACACATCTTTGGCCGAGGCCATTGGTGAACTGCCTAAATTTAAGGAAGCGTCTTTGCAGTCTTTGCTTCCGGCGTGCTGTTTTGTCGACGCGGATCTGGAAGCTCAACGAATTTGGGACCAGGAGATCCGTCAAATTCTGGAAGGGGTGTCACGCAGGGACCGCCTAAAGGCGTGGTACCTGGAAATTCGTGAAAACCTCGGGGAAAAGTCCCCACAGCTCATGGATCTGCTCGGGATCTCATCGCGACTGGATCCAAAAGCTTTTGTGCTGGAATTTGGTAGTTGGTTGCGGGCCAAACTTTTTTGCGAAGGGACACTGCCCCATAATGAGAGGGTCCTGCTGGATACTCCGGGTGAAGCCTTCCTTAGGCACCTTGAAACCGAACTTAGCCCTACTCGTTCTTACAAAATGGTTGTGCTCAAAGTGTTGCTTCAATTGCCGGGTACCCGCTGGTCTGTGGATGAGATCGCAGAGGGTTTTCTTAAATTCTACCTTCAAAACCGAGAGATGATCTTCGATTATGATGCCCTGGCTAATGCTTTGAAGCCCGACGAATTTCCGCTTCGCAAAGTACGTTCCCACATCCTTAACATGCCGCTCAAATACTTGAGCAATACGGATAAGGACTGGTTTATCTTAGAAAGAGACGAAACTTTTCGGGTGAAAGACGAGGTTGCCCCCTATTGGGAAGATCCTTTCTATAGGGAACTCGTGGAGGACCGAACAACCTTTGAGCTAACACGCTATTTCCAAAGGCGACGTTTACGGCAAACAATCCCTTATGACACTTCCCTCCTGCAATGGGGATTTGCGTTAGAACCCCGCTTTGCAGAGCATATCTTCTACAGAAGACAAAACGGTGTCGATCTGCGGAGCCCTCTGGAGCCATGTGAGGCGCGCACAATCAGACTGATTTACGAAGGGCAGAGTTACGATGTGACAGTGCTAAGGCCCGATGAATCGCGACATTACAGGTTGGTTTACACAGAAGCTGAGGGACTTCTACAAGCGATGCAAAAACGTTTCGCCGCCGCTCCTCGAATCGGCCAAAGGGTCTTCGTGCTGACACGAAAAGGCGGCGTAAATTCCACAACCTTTGAATTGCTGCCATACACATACTGAAGAAAGTTGTCATGAATTTCTTTTCTACAGAGATCCAGATAGCTTCCCTTCAACGCTTCGAAAAAGCGTTTTGAAGCCACGAATAAGGGCTTTTCGGGATTGCAAGGGATGATCGGGCAAGGCGTCGCGCTCATAGTCGCGCTTGTCGGGATGGTCAGGAATTTCGGACAAGCGGCACCCGGACCGCGAAAACCGCGTAGGCCCTTTCGTTTAGGAAAAACCGGCCGAGTTTATGCTGAAATTATCTTTTGGAGGTCGATCTGATAACGCTTCATGCGGTTCCAGACGGTTACGCGGCTCACACCGAGGATGCGAGCCGCTTCGCTCTGGTTGCCTCCGGCCTTGCGCAGCGCCTCGATGAGCTCTTGACGTCGTCGGTCTCGGCGCGGTTCGCGAACGCTCACGGCCACTGTCGGCGCCGTCGGAACATCCCTTGAAGACGCGGAAGGACATGCGGACTCCTGAGAGTGAACCACATGGGGAGGCAAATGTTCGGGGCGAATAAGACCGTCTTCGGCTACCACACAGGCGTATTCCAGAGTGCTCTTCAATTCCCGAACGTTTCCCGGCCAGCGGTAAGCCATAAGCACAGCCATGGCCTGAGGGTGCACGCCGTAAACGCGCTTCGCCTTACGCCGCTGTTGCTCGAGAAAAACATCCACCAAAAGCGGCAGGTCTTCCATCCTCTCGCGTAAAGGAGGCAGAAAGATGGGAATGACATTGATGCGGAAAAAGAAATCCTCACGAAAAGCGCCCTCGCGAACCAGCTTCGGAAGATCACGATTGGTGGCCGTGATAATGCGCACATCCACCCGAATGGGACGATGATCCCCTACCCTTTCCACCGTCTTGTTTTCCAGCACACGCAAGAGTTTCACCTGAATGGAAAGAGGTACATCTCCGATTTCATCCAGAAAAATGTCTCCCCCATTGGCCGCCTCAAAGCGTCCCTCTCGATGGCTGGTGGCTCCCGTAAAAGCCCCTTTCACATGGCCGAAGAGTTCGCTTTCCAAAAGGGATTCGTTGAGGGCGGCGCAGTTGACCTGTATGTACGGGCCGTCCCGGTGAGGGCCCAAATCGTGAATGGCTCGAGCGATGAGCTCTTTTCCCGTCCCGCTTTCCCCATAGATGATCACGGGGGCGTCACTTTGCGCCGCTTTTTCCGTGATATCAAAGACTTTTTGCATCGCCGGCGAGGTTCCGACGATGCCTCGAAAACCTTTTTCTCTGTCCAAAAGACGGCTCAGGCGGACAATCTGTTCTTCTTTGCGGTCCAATTCGGAAATGTCGGTAAGGGTTTCCACGGCGGCGATGGTTTCGCCCTTTTCGTCTTTTAACACGGAGGCGTTCTTCAACACATGCACGTAGCCGCCGTCCTTTCGAACCACCATGCAACGTCGATGGTGCATGGCCCCTAGGGTAAAGAGATTGCACCACAAGGCGCCGCCCTCACGGCGTTCGGCTTCGCAACTGTCGCATTGAAAAAGGGCGCATGATTTGCCGAGAAGTTCTTCCCGTCGATAGCCGGTGATGCGGCACAACGCATCATTGGCCATGAGAATGGATCCATCCGGCCCAACGACCATCAGGCCGTCGTTCATGGTGTTTACAATATCTTCCAAATAGTATCGAATATCCGTCATACTGCGGCCTTCCTTCAACCCGATTTTCGGACAGATCGGCCCGCGATTTCTCAAGTCGCAGTATACCATTTTCGTCGACGGAACCAAGAGGCAGGAGGCGGAATGAACTGAAACCTCGGAACACCGGGGATGTCCCGAGGTCTTTTGGCTGAGGCTTGCTTAGGACACCAAGGTGGCTTTGGCTTCCAGAATATGTTGGGTCAAGGCACCGGCGGCGGTCACCTGAGCCCCGGGAATCAGTTCACTTTCATCAATGCGCCTTTCTTTGATGCACGGACCGCAAACGAGAATTTTCCCGCCGGCATCCACGTAGTTTTGCACCAGATCCTTGAGGGGTGGAAGGCCGGCCGCAAAGACGTGCTGCAATCATCCATGGGTTGCGAGAAAAACCGCCGGTCCTTGCAACACGACCACGGCCTCCACATCCATGGCTTGTGCGGCGTTGGCCAACACAAAGGGGAAGCTTACCCGTTCCGGATCATCCCCCGCGTGGGTGACGATGTAGACGATCTTTCGCCATGGTTCAACTCCTTCGTCTGGGCGCACAAACCGCAATGAAGACAGCGCCACAGCTCCGTACTCGATGCCAGAAGGCGGTCCGCGGCCCCGATCTGGGCGTAACGAATCACTCGCCGAGGAAAATGCTCGTCCAGGAGAGGACAGATGGCGGCGCATGTGCCGCAATGGAAACACTCCAAAGTCTTGGGAGCCCCAAAACGCTCCAACACTTCGGAAAAAGAGAGGTCCACGAGAGCCATTGTCGGCCTCCGTCATTTTCCCTTCACAAGGGGCTGCACAGGTTAGGATGCCTCGTGTTCACCACTTCCAGAAAGGCCTTTGTTCGCAAGGACATACGTGTCGTAGAAGCCTCGCTTTTCACCTTCCCCGACCATGCCGTACTTTTTGAGCGATGCGATCCACCAGAAGGCTTCCTGAGGGGAAAGGCCGACGGCCTCGGCCAGCTCAGGCACCGTTTTGGGACCTTCGCCAAGAGTCTTCAACATGGAGGCGATGATTTTCTTCTGCACCTTCACCTCCACGGCCACTTTCTGGACGGTGTTCCGACGGAGTTGGAGCAAGTGTTTGAGAATTTCCTTTTGTTGGTTTTTGGTCGGGCAACGTTCCGTCACGGCATCCATTTTTCTCTCCTGTTTCGGCCAAGCCCGGGCAATGCGCCTCTACCGCTTCGTCGGCGGCAATGGCTTCCACCATGGCTTCGTAATGGGCCGAGGGCGACTTTGGCTTTGACAAAGAGAACACCTATGGAGTCTTAGGTAGAGCTTCCACCTGAAATCTTGACATTAAACTCCCCTGTTTAAAATCACCTGTTTAAAAGTGAACGCCTGTTAATGCCGGCTCTTAACGCGTGTTAATATGGCTACCCCTTGAAAAGGATGCCCAGCGCTTAGACGACGCTTCTAAGCTGGGTCCAGGTGATGGGCGTTGCTCGCGTTTTCTATGGGCAAGAATTTTGCATAAGTATGCAGGGGTAGGCGTTGGACGAAGACCAGCGTGCGTGTCGTGGGGGGACTAAAGGCCATGAGGATGACTAGGACATGCAAGAAAGGAGAGAAGTTATGAAGTTATGTTTTGTCATTTCTATCGGGTTTGAGCGGTCGGGCAGCGCGACGCGGGCCATGCAGTTTGCGAGCCTTGCGGCGGAGGAAGGTCATCAGGTCGAAGTGTTTTTGATCGACGATGCCATTCATTGGGCTCAAATCGGGATGGCAGAAGGCATTCGGTCTTCCACCGGGGAACACATGAAGGATCTGCTGGATAAACTTATCGCGCGCAAAACGCCGATTCATGTTTGCAAGGCCTGTGCGGACAAGCGTCTGATTTCGCCCGACGATCTCGTTGAAGGCGCCGTGATCTCTCCCGCTCCCGTGCTTGTGAAAATGATGGGGGATCCGGAATATAAGGTTTTCACTTTCTAATAAGCTGCACACATTGACGAAGTCAGTCCGTCAACCGGTCCGTGGAGGGCCCTGGTCAGATACCGGTGTCCTCCCGCAGGTTTGTGTTCTCAACAGGGATGTGGAGGAACCCGTCTTGCCTGAACATCCACACCGGAGAGGGCCGACCGAAGGCTCTCCCTGTGTTTAGGCTTCGGCCGGAGGCGTCCAGCCGTGATTCAGAGAATCCTTGTGGCGTTTCGTTTCTCCAAAGGGGGCATGGCCGCTTTGAAAATGGCGGCTTATTTGGCCAGAGTCCACGGGGCTCGTCTTCATATCTTTCACGCACTGGATTATCGACTCATGCACCCGCAGACTCCCGATGAACGGATTGTCCAGATGACTCAAGAGGCTGAGAAGCGGTTCGCTGAGGAGTGCAAGGGGTTTCTTCAAGGTGTCTCGCACTACGGTTTCAACTGTTGGGAATCGGATCCCGCTGTAGAGGTGGTGAAACTGGCCGAGGAAACACGGGCGGATTTGGTGGTGCTAGGCTGCCACGAGGTGGGGAATCGGCCTGGTATTTCTCGTTTGGGAATGGTCGGTCTTACCGTGGCCCAGACGGCCCCATGCCCTGTTTTGATTGTCCCATGCCTCGAAAATGGGAAGGAGGCGACGAGGTTATGAATCGACGCGCGTTTTTAAAATGGGCGGCCGCAGGAGGCGCAGCGGCGCTGGGCTCTCCGACCATTGCAGCCGGTGCTCCGCGAAAAGTTCCTGACGACCCCTACGGGTGTCTTGTGGATTTGACGAGGTGTGTCGGATGTCGAAAGTGCGAACAGGCTTGCAACAGGGTCAACAACCTGCCGCCCCCGTCGACTCCCTTTGATGATTTGGTGGTCTTCGACAGGCATCGTCGTCCCAGCCCGGAAGCTTTCACTGTAGTCAATCGCTACCATACAGGCCGGCGGGATGACCGAGGTCAGCTTGTGCCCACCTTCGTCAAGGTCCAGTGCATGCACTGCCAGGATCCGGCCTGTGTTTCCGCATGCATTGTGGGGGCGCTCACCAAAAAGACCAACGGCGCGGTCCACTATGATGTTTCCAAATGCATCGGATGTCGCTACTGCATGGTGGCCTGTCCGTTCCAAATTCCCCAGTACGAATACACCGACCCGATCACACCTCGAGTGCGCAAATGCACCTTCTGCTTTGAAAGGATTTCTCAGGAAGGCGGCCTTCCTGGATGTGCTGCCATTTGTCCTGTGGAAGCCATCACCTTCGGAAAACGCAACGTGCTTCTGGACCTGGCCAAGAAGCGGATTCAAGAAAACCCCACCCGGTATATCGACTCCATTTATGGAGCTACGGAAGTCGGGGGGACCTCCTGGCTGTACATCAGTGGTGAGCCCTTTGAAAGACTGGGCTTTCTCACTCTTCCTTCCAAGCCCATTCCCCAAACGGCGGAAGCCATTCAACACGGCATCTTCAAATACTTTTGGGCTCCCCTCACCCTTTACGGGCTTCTGGGGGCGATCATGTACAGCGTGCGGCCGAAAACGCCGTCCCGCATCTCAGATGACAAGGGGGATCAGTCATGAGTGGTCGACATGCAGCGGCACCTTTGTCCGTTCCTTTATGGACGCCCGGAGTCTTTGTCCTGATCGCTTTGATGATTCCAGGCTTTGTCTTTATTCTGGCTCGATTCATCGGGGGCCTGGCCGCCGTGACCAACTTGAGCCAAACTTCTCCGTGGGGCATCTGGGTCGCTATTGACGTGGCTACCGGGGTGGCGTTGGCGGCGGGAGGATTCACAACCGCTGCTTTGGCTCATGTTTTCGGGCGTCACGCCTATGAAACCGTCACGCGTCCGGCGCTTCTGACGGCCATGCTCGGCTATACCTTTGTGCCCATCGCCCTGATGATCGATATCGGGCGGTCTTGGGCCATCTGGCATCCCATCATTTATTGGCAGGGAAATTCGGTCCTTTTTGAAGTGGCCATGTGTGTCGTGCTCTACACCAATGTACTCTATATCGAATTTCTTCCCATTGTTGCGGAACGCTATAAAGACCGTGTGCGTCTTCCCGGGCCTTTGTCGATCCTTAACGGGATTGTGGAAAAATTTCTTCAGGTCGCAGATCGAACATTGGATCGAGTCATGTGGGTTTTTATTCTGGCGGGTGTGGTCCTTTCCTGCATGCATCAATCCGGCCTGGGATCCCTCATGCTCATCGCTCCCACCAAACTGCATCCCTTGTGGTACACACCCATTCTTCCGCTATTGTTCCTGCTTTCCGCCATCGCCGTCGGATTTCCCATGGTGATCTTTGAAAATGCGCTTGCTTCCGCCTCCTTGCCCATTGAAGATGAAACCCCAGTGCTGTCGGCCCTGAGCCGATACACGGTGATTTTGCTCGGGGTGTACGGTATTCTGAAAGTTGCGGATATCGTGGTCCGCGGAGCGGCCGGGTATCTTTTGGAAGCCCGTGTCGAGAGTTTTTCATTTCTGGTTGAACTGCTTGTGGGGGTTTTTCTCCCTTTCTTTTTGTTGCTCAAGCCTTCCGTTCGGAAGTCTCGACGCGGCCTTTTCATCAGTGCCTGCCTCATCATCTTCGGTGTCGTGCTGAATCGCCTCAACGTGTTCCTGGTAGGCTTTCAATCTCCGTACGCCGAAAAAGGATACTTTCCATCCATAGGCGAACTGGCTGTGACAACGGCGCTGATTGCCGCCATCATGTTCTTGTATCGCCTGCTGGTGACCTATCTTCCCGTTTTGACGCCTCGAAATCATAGTCACACCACGACGGCGTGCGACGGGGCGCTGTTGCAGGAAGGGAGGGCTGAGTCATGAAAAGACGGAAACCGGCGGACGTGAAAACATCCCCGAGCGAAAGGGGTTTTCTTTCCTCAGTGTGGCGCCTTGGAATCTTCGTGGGTGGCCTTTTGCTTTTAGGTGGCCTTTTCCTTTCTGGAAACCTTCAAACACTGAGCGGCGCCGAAGCTCCCAAAGGGCCTCCGCCACCTCCCAAAGCCGTCTTTGAAGACGGCACCCCATGGCGTGCTGTGGATCTGGAAGAGGCGCTCAAGAGAGCCCATGAAGTGGTCCCTTTGGTCAAAGACGTTTTGCGGGAAACACCTGTGCAGCGGAAGAAGCGTCTTGGCGACACTTTTCCCAAGTTGTCGGATCTCACCGTGGACTACATGATTTTACAGAGCCCGATTCTGAAAACGGAAGAGGATCTTTTCGGGTACGTTCGGTTCATGCACAAGAAGCACGCAGCCGTCGTGGGGGATTGCACCGTCTGCCACCATTATCGACCGGCGGATTCGGCCGCAAAGGAAACCACACGATGTTCCGCCTGCCATCAAAAAGCGTTCAACCCTGAGATGCCGGACCGTCTCGGCCTGAAGGCCGCCTATCATCAACAATGCATGGGATGCCATAAGGAACGCGATAAGGGGCCTGTGGGATGTACGGAATGTCATGCCAAGAAGGTTCCGGATCATTCCACACTGGTGAAATTGCCGGCGAATCCGCAACCCTGGGATGTGACCAAGGAATGCCTGAGGTGCCATGAAAAGGCGGGTGAGCACATGCTGAAGAGCACCCACTGGCTGTGGCGAGGTCCTTCACCTTACACAGAAGGTCATGAAAAGAGTGTGATGCTGGGAAAAGGCACCAACACGGTCAACAACTTCTGCATCGCCTTGGCTTCCAACTGGCCGCGATGCACCAGTTGCCATGCCGGCTACGGCTGGAAGGACGCTCATTTTGATTTCACGGATAAAACCCGCATCGACTGCTTGGTATGCCATGACGCCACCGGCACGTACGCCAAGATCCCCACAGGCGCCGGCATGCCGTACAAAGAGCTGGACCTTTTGAAGATCGCCCAAAACATCGGCCGACCCACTCGAAAGAACTGCGGCGACTGTCATTTTTCCGGAGGCGGAGGCGACGCGGTCAAGCACGGGGACTTGAACAGTATTCTGTATTACCCCAGCCGCAACTGTGACGTGCACATGGGAGGAATGGACTTTCAATGCGTGGACTGTCATAAAACCCGCGATCACAAAATTTCCGGTCGAAGCACGTCGGTACCCGTCGTGGAAGGAAGTCGTTCCTGTGAATCCTGCCATACGGCGCAACCTCATGCGGATTCAAACAACCTTTTGAGTCACCACCTGAACCGGCACACAGAACATGTAGCGTGTGTCACTTGCCACAGCCCCATCTATGCCAAATGCAAAGCGACCATTGTTTCCTGGGATTGGTCCAAAGCCGGGGATAAAGAAAGAAAGCCGAAAAAAGACAAATACGGGATGCCGGATTATTCTTGGCAGAAGGGAGAATTTGTCTGGAAGGAAAGCGCCAAGCCTGAGTATTACTGGTACAATGGGAAAGTACGCCGCTACATTCTGGGGGATCGGTTTGAACCCAACGGGACCGTGAAGCTCACGGAACCCGTAGGCGACATAAGAGATCCACAGGCCAAGATCTACGCTTTTAAGGTGATGCGAGGGCGGCAGCCCGCCGATGCTGAACAAAACATGATCGCCGTACCGCATCTTTTCGGTGAAGGCGGCTATTGGCAGACCCTAGATTGGCAAAAATCCCTTGAAAACGGTATGAAAGCGGCCGGACTGACCTACAGTGGTTCCTTCAAGTGGGTGGATACGGTCATGTATTGGGGCTTGAATCATGAAATCACGCCAAAGGACCGAGCCCTCTCCTGTGTGCAATGCCATCAGAGTTTGAGGCAGGAACCTTACTGCGGACGATGTCATCAAAACACCGGCGCCGTGGATTTTAAAACCTTGGCCTATCGAGGAATCGACTTTCAGCAGCTTTACTATGCAGGACGAGACACCTTGGAGCTTCTCAACGTGACGGATTATATCGGGTTTCAATCCTTGGGCTACAAAGGGGATCCTATCGTGCACGGCGGACGTTTCAAGAAACTCCCCCTGGGCCCAGGTCCCGCTCTGCCCAAGACCCCGTAAGTTATGAGGGCACGGCGCGCCGTGCCCCCACCCCTTCGTGGAATGGTATCGCGTGATGCGGTTCATGCTGCCTTCTCGAACAGAATGTATAAGCTTCTTTTACAGGCTGCCGATCCCTTCTTCCATGTCCTTTTGGGCTTCGGCGGCCGATTCGTTACAGCGGGCAAGAAAGGCTTCGCGCTTTTCCTTGGACCATTGGGAACAAAAGGCAGGTTTTCCTTTCATGACCCGCTTCATGCACAGAGAACATGCGGGTTCGCAACGGATCATGGGTTCCGGGACTTCTCCTTTGGCCTTTTTCGGCCATAGAGGGTCGGCAAAAAGAACCCGGGCCAGCCCTATGAGGTCCGCCTTTCCTTCGTTGAGAATGGTTTCGGCTGTGATCGGGTCCTGAATCCTTCCGGCGGTGATCACAGGCATAGCCCCTACGGCTTTTTTGATGCCGGCTGCAAAGGTTACCATATAGCCTTGTTGTTTTTCTCGAGCCAGGTAATCGGGTAGGAAAAAGGAGTCGTAGGTTCCGGCCATCACGGAAAGGTAGGCAACCCGCCGCTTTTTCAGTTCCTGAGCATAGATAACCGTCTCGTCCATGTGAAGACCGTCCGGAAGACATTCATCGGCAAGGAACCTATAGCCTACAGGATAATCGGGTCCGACGGCATGCCGAACCGCGTCCACCACTTCCAAGGGATAGCGCATGCGGTTTTCCAGGGATCCTCCGTAATTGTCCCTTCGCTGATTGGTGCGAGGCGATAGAAACTGCACCAGAAGGTATCCCGTGCCTCCATGAATTTCCACGAGATCGAAACCGGCGTTTTGAAGTCGGCGAGCTGCGGCAGCATAGGCACTGCGGATGGTTTCCAAATCCGTGGCGTCCATTTCTTTGGGAATCACTTGACCTGTTTGAAAAGGAGAAGGAGCCAGGCGTTCGGACGTGTAGGCAAAACGGCCGGCATGGTTGATCTGAGCGGCCGCTATGGCGCCTTCCTCCTTAATGACTCGAGCGAGCTTTTCCAGACCGAAAAGGAATCGGTCATCGTCGGCCCGGAGCATGAAAGGGCTGCCCAAACCTGTTGCATGCACTCCGATGTTTTCCACCACGATCATCGCCGCCCCTGACCGGCTCATCTCCCTGTAATGATCCAAAATCAGCGGGCTTACGGTCCCATCGCCGTGGGCGTATCCGGTAAAAAACGGCGCCATGGTAATCCGGTTCGTCAGAGTCAGGCCGTTTAAAGCAAAAGGCGAAAAAAGCTTAGCATACTTGGTCATGGAACACCTCCTTGGCTGGACTGGTATTGAGAAAGGGCTCTCAGCGTCGGGTTCGACGCAGAAAAGCCGGCTTGACGGGCGGCACCTGGGACCGATACAAGCACATATCGTTCCAATGGGTAAGCCAAGAAATCGCGTGCAGGGTCCATGCGCTTCACGGAAGATTCGGTGGGCTGCATGGCCGTAAGGCACCTTGACCAGGAGGGATGAGAATGCGTTGGAACCATCTTTTCTTGCGGATTTTGGTCCTGAGCACACTCCTTTGCATCGTCGAGGGCCTGCTTCCAACCTCGGGATTCGGCGGGACCGAGCCGGAGAAACTCCAGTCTCTCGTCGCTAAGATTCACTGGCTGGGGCATGCCGGCTTTCGCATCGATGGAAAAGATAAGGTCATCTACATCGATCCCTATCGTATCAAAGGAGGCCCTTTGGCCGATTTGATTCTTATCACCCATGAACATGCGGATCATGCCTCCCCTGCCGACGTTGACAAGATTCGAAAACCCGAAACGGTCATTGTGACCGTCGCGACGGCGGCAGCGAAATTTTCCGGAGACATTCGAATCGTCAAGCCCGGTGATGAGCTGGTGGTTCAAGGGCTGAGTTTACGAACCCTTCCAGCATACAACCTTAACAAATTTCGCAGCCCGGGTGTGCCCTATCACCCCAGGGAAGCCGGCCATGTGGGGTTCCTCATCACGGTGGACGGTCTCCGTATCTACCATGCTGGGGATACCGACCCCATTCCCGAAATGGAGGGTCTGAGTCCGGATGTGGCCCTGCTTCCGGTCAGCGGCACCTATGTCATGACGGCTGAAGAAGCAGTGCTGGCGGCCTCCAGCATCGGCCCCAAGGTCGCCGTGCCCATGCACGTAGGGGAAGGCATCGGAACCCTGGAAGATGCCGGACGGTTTAAAGAAAAAGCCTCCGTTCCAGTCATCGTGCTCCCCATCGAAAAATGAGCGGCCGCAGCTGCGCGACCGGGAAAACCGTTTAAGCCGCTCGCCACCCTGAAGAAAAAAGTTTAAGGCGTGTTTCCCGGACTCGAGGTCTGGGCGACGGCCTGTAAGCCTCCTAAAGAAAACCGAGTAATGTGGTCGGCCAAGCGGTCAATGAGTTCATCGGAAAGAGGCCGGCCCAAAAGATATTCCAAATCTTCCCGCCGTACCGTAAAGACGGCTCGACACTGATTGATAATGCTCAGTTCGCAGAAAAGAAGCCTTTCATCATTCGGTTCCAGCCCGCTGAGTTCCGAAAGGAGCTTCAAAACGAACATTCGGCGGGGTTCCATCAGTTTTTGCAAGGCGTCTCGAATAAGCCCCGTGGGATTGGCCAGTTCCTGAAAATAAAGACGGGTAAACTGCCCGTGGCGACTCTTTTTGACGAAGGAAAGCAAAAGATACCGTATGAGCTGCGCAAAACGCTCCCGAGGCGGCAAATCATTGGAAACGAGCGGCCCCTTTTCCAGGTCCTTTTGAAAAGCATGCTTCCATGTTTCCACATAGAGGGAAGCCTTGTCGCCGAAATGATAATTCACCGCCGCGATGTTGGCCTTCGCGCGACGACAAATGTCCGCAAGACGTGCTCCATGATACCCTTTTTCGGCAAAGACCTCACAGGCGGCGTTTAAAAGCCGCTCGCGTGTAGCCAACCCGTTACGTCGAGAAGCCATGCCTTTCCAGCCTTCGGGATGTCAAGAATCCCTTCCAAAGAATCATTGACTTTTCAAACCCAGGCCCTTAAATGAAAAATTCAAACGGTAATTTGAATTAGATGTTTGGATTTGTCAATCCTTTCTAGTTGGGGGAGGGTTCATGAAGGGGGACAGGAGGTCATGGGACCACCGATGGTGGTGTTTCTGGATGTTTCGGTCCGTGACGGGTTTTTTGGAGCGGTTTGGCAAGGCCGGATGGGCAATGGCTTTCTTGGTGGCGGCTTTTCTTGGATGGGCCGGCCCGGCGCCTGCTGGCGCGGCGCCGTCAGGGCCGGGCGGGGATAAGCCTGTGCCTGTAGGCGTGGTGCCGGTTCGGGTGAAAGATGTGAGCCCTGTGACGGAATACGTGGGTCATGTGGAAGCCATTCAGGCTGTGGACATTCGGGCTCGAGTGGAAGGATTCCTTCAGGAGGTACGGTTCCGGGAAGGGGCTCGTGTGCGTTCCGGGGATGTGCTTTACGTCATCGAACAGGATCTTTACAAGGCCCGTGTGGAAGCCTCCATGGCTCGGGTGGCTGAGGCCGAAGCCGCCCTTGAACGTGCCGATCGCTACCTCAAAAGGCTTCAGGCGGCCCGGTCCGAGAGTGTTCCCGCCACCGAGATGGACAGTGCAGAGGCGGCTCGAGCCGAAGCAGCGGCGCGCCTTCAGGCGGCTAAAGCTCAACTGGCTATCGATCAGATCAACTTGGCTTACACGGTGGTGAGGGCCCCCATAGCCGGGCGTATCGGTCGCACGGCCTACACGGTCGGCAACGTGGTGGAACCCGGATCAGGGGTTCTTGCTCGGCTCGTGCAGGAAGATCCCATCCGTGTGGTCTATGGGGTCAGTGAAAACGACATAACGGCGGTACAAGCGGCTTTGCGGGAAGCATCTTCAGGCAAAAAAGATCGGGTTTTGTCGCCGTCCTTGCGACTTTCGAACGGGACCATTTATGGGTTTTCAGGGAACGTGCAGTTTGTGGACAATCAGATAGATCCTTTCACCGGAACCATTGCGGTACGGGCGGTGTTTCCCAATCCCGAGGGGACACTTATTCCCGGCCAGTACGTCACCGTGTTGATACAAGCTCGGGATCCTCAGCCTCTGCCCGTGGTCTCGCAATCGGCGGTCCTTGTAGATCAAAAGGGCCATTATGTCTTGACCGTGGATGATGCCAATCAGGTGGTGGCACGCCATATCACCCTCGGACCGACCGTGGGCACCGAATGGGCGGTGACTTCTGGCCTGACGGAGGGCGAAAGGGTCATCGTGCAGGGTCTGCAGAAGGTGCGGCCCGGCCAGACGGTGCAGCCTCAAGTCTTGATCGAGCCGGGGAGGTAGCGGTCATGTTTTCCCGCATTTTTATCGAACGACCGCGCCTGGCGGCGGTCGTGTCCATCGTCATCACCATCGGCGGGCTTATCGCCTTGTTCAATATTCCTGTGGCTCAATACCCTCAAATCACGCCGCCGGAAATCTTTGTCACTGCGTCCTATCCTGGAGCCGGAGCCGAAGTGATTTCCCAGACGGTGGCCGCTCCCATTGAAAAGGAAGTCAACGGTGTGGAAGACATGCTTTACATGTCTTCCACCTGTTCCGACGACGGCACTTACCAGTTGTCGGTGACTTTTGCGGTAGGAACCAATCCCGACATCGACCAAGTCAACCTGCAGAACCGGGTGCAGTTGGCCCTTCCAAAGCTGCCTTCCGAGGTGGTGGCCCAAGGAATCACGGTACGGCGTCGTTCATCGGACATTATGGCGGCTGTAAGTTTTTATTCACCGAACGGCACCCAGACGATGCTTTCTCTGAGCAATTACATGAGCAACATCGTCAAGGACGCTTTGGTGCGTCTTCCGGGGGTGAGCGACGTCTTTATTTTTGGAGAAAAAGAATACAGCATTCGTATCTGGATGCGTCCGGACCGGCTCACGGCCATGGGATTGACCGCCGATGACGTCATTGCTGCCGTGAGGCGTCAAAACATTCAGGCCGCCGTAGGTTCCATCGGCCGCGAACCCGTCGGACGGGACCAGCAGGTGCAGTTTACTATTCGAGCCAAGGGTCGGCTTGAAAAGCCTGAAGAGTTCAAAAACATCGTCATCCGTGGAAATGAACAAGGGGGGGTGGTGCGCCTTGGCGATATTGCCCGTGTGGAATTGGCCGCCAAGGATTATTCCACCGAATCCATGCTTAATGGAAAACCTGCCGCCACTCTGGCCGTGTACCGCGCTACAGGTGCCAACGCTTTGGAAACCATGCAGGCTGTGCGCGAGGAACTTCAGCGCTTGTCCCGATCCATGCCGGAAGATATGGCCTACGAAATCATTTTGGACACCACTCGGTATGTTTCTGCGGCCATTCACGAGATCGAATGGACTCTACTGCTGACGTTTCTTCTGGTCCTTTTGGTAAACTACGTCTTCCTTCAGGACTGGAGGGCGACCCTGGTGCCCACGGTGACCATTCCCGTGTCCTTGATCGGAACCTTTGCTGTGCTTTTCGCTCTCGGCTACAACGCCAACACCATTTCCCTCTTTGCCCTCATCATGGCCATCGGGCTTGTGGTCGATGATGCCATTGTGGTGGTAGAAAACGTCTATCGCCTTATGGCCGAAGAAAAACTTTCACCAAAGGAAGCGGCTCTCAGAAGCATGGAGCAGGTGACCGGGCCCATCATCGCCACGACTTTGGTTCTGCTGGCCATTTTTGTCCCGGTGGGATTTATGCCCGGCATTACCGGGCAACTTTACAAGCAGTTTGCCGTGACCATCTGTACCTCGGTGCTCATTTCCACACTCTGTGCCCTGACCCTGAGTCCGGCCATGTGTGCCACCATGCTTCGAGCACATCGGCCGCCTCAACGAGGTCCTTTCGCGTGGTTCAATAAATTCCTGGCGAAAGCACGTCGTGGCTACGTGGCAGGATCGAACCTGCTTCTACGAAAAGCTGTTCTTGGTGCCCTCTTTCTGGCCCTGGTGCTTCTCGGCAGCGGGTTCCTGTTTCAAAGAAGCCCCACCAGTTTTCTTCCTGAAGAAGATCAAGGTTATTTCTTTTTCAACACTCAGCTTCCGGAGGGAGCGTCCTTGGGACGCACCTATGAAGTGATGAAACGTATCACGGGTGAGATTCGTTCCTTGGAGGGGGTGAAAGACGTCATTGGGGTCAGCGGTTTCAGTCTTTTGAGCGGGCGAGCCGCCAACGTAGGGTTCGGCATTGCCATCCTCAAGCCTTGGGATGAAAGGCCCGGGGCCAGACTGCACGTGGACTCCATTGTCAGACAGGCTCAGGGGCGTCTTGCTTCCATTCCCGAAGCCAACTCCTTTGCTTTCGCGCCCCCGGCCATCATCGGATTGGGCACCACAAGCGGTTTCGATTTCAGACTTTTAGCCAAAGAAGGCCAAAGCCCCCAGGAACTTTTCGGCGTGGCCATGACGCTTATGATGGCGGCCAATCAGGATCCCGCCTTGTCCCGAGTTTTCACCACCTACACGGCCAACACTCCCCAGATTTTTCTTCACGTGGACCGCACACGCGCCGAATACATGAAGGTGCCCGTGAGCCGCATTTTCTCCACACTTCAAGCTCATCTTGGATCGTCCTATGTCAACGACTTCAATCTTCGGGATCGCACCTACCAGGTCAAGGTTCAGGCCGAAGCCCCGTACCGCGACGATCTTTCCGACATTCAAAGGCTCTATGTGCGCAGTGAAACAGGGCATCTGGTCCCCTTGACCAGCCTCGCCACTGTGTCCACGGTGCTCGGTCCTCAGCTCATCAAACGTTACAATCAGTTTCCCAGTGCGGATTTCAGCGGCCAAGCCGCTCCGGGTTATGCTTCAGGTCAGGCCATGGACGCCATGGAACGATTGGCGGCCAAGGTGCTGCCTTCAGGTTACGGTTTTGAATGGTCTTCGGTGTCTTTCCAGGAAAAACAAGCTTCGGGTCAGGTGGTTTGGCTTTTCTTGCTGGCGGTCCTTTTTGGTTACCTGTTTCTGGTCGGCCAATACGAAAGCTGGAATATTCCGTTGGCCATCATCTTCTACGTGCCTGTGGCGGCTTTGGGAGCCATGGCCGGTTTGACCCTGCTGGGGATGCCTTTGAGTATCTACGCCCAGATCGGCCTGGTGCTCTTGGTCGGGCTTTCCGCCAAGAACGCCATTCTTATTGTGGAATTTGCTCGAGACAGCCGGGCCCAAGGGTTGTCCATTTCCGAAGCGGCCCTGGCAGCGGCCGGCATTCGGTTTCGTCCCGTGCTTATGACGGCTTTTACCTTTATCCTCGGCGTGGCTCCGATGGTGATTGCCACAGGGGCCGGAGCGGGCAGCCGCCGAGCCATCGGCACCACGGTTTTTTCAGGCATGTTGGTGTGCACGGTCTTCGGCATTTTTCTTATTCCATACCTTTTTTATGTCTTCCAGACGGCTCGAGAAAAAGGGCGGGCATGGCGCGAAAAGCTTCGTGGCGAACATTAAGGAGCTTCATGGAGGCGAAAGACTCGATGAAGTGTTGTGGAACCGGGTCTGCAAGCAAAATTTCAGGATGCTGTCCGAGTCGAGATCATTCGCCTGGGAGCGCGCCCGTCTATGCCTGTACAAATGGAAGGCCGGAGGCCCGAGCTTTCAGGAAAACAGAGGTTTTGGGCCGTAGCGGCAGGACGAGCCGTCCCCCTGCGCCTTGGGCCGGAATGATTTGTTCTAAGTTCTCGGGCAGCCTCCTCGGACTGATCTTTTGGGTTTGGATGACGGCGTGGGCTTGCGCACCCGTAGGTCCTCAATACACCGCCCCACAAATCCATGTCTCGGAACGCTGGCACGCGCAGGAGAACGGGCCCTGGGATGCCGCAACGCCCAATGCCGACCTTTTGGCCCGTTGGTGGACAGCCTTGGAAGACCCGATTCTGACCGACCTGGAAAGTCAAGTGCTCAAGGCCAATCGGGACCTTAAGATCGCCGTCGCTCGTGTGCGGGAAGCTCGAGCGGTCCTCGGGGTTCAAAAAGCCGGGCTGTTTCCCACCCTCGATGCCGCAGCGGAAACTTCACGACGTCGCACCAGTGCTCATGGCACTACGGGTCGCGCTGTGGAAACGGGATTTTATCAGGCTGGTTTTGATGCAGGATGGGAATTGGACTTGTTCGGGGGTACGCGAAGAGCCGTGGAAGCAGCCGTCGCCGACTGGCAAGCGGCTCAAGCAGCCCACGATGCCGTGCGGGCAAGCCTCATGGCCGAAACGGCTTTAGCCTATGTGGAACTTCGCACCTTTCAGGATCGATTGGATCTGACGCGTCGAAACATCGCCGTGCAGGAAGAAACCTACGCTTTGAATCTTTCCCGCTATGAAGCCGGCCTGATCGATGAACTTCCCGTGCAGCAGTCCCTCTACAATCTGGAACATACACGCGCGGCCCTCGCGCCCCTGGAAGCAGGTCTGGAAGCCGCCAAGAATCGACTGGCCGTTCTCACGGGCCATGAACCGGGAGTGCTGGAAGAGGTTTTGCGAGAACGCCGCCCTGTTCCGGCCGTACCACCTCGCGTGGCCATAGGTATTCCCGCCGAAGCCCTTCGAAACCGCCCCGATATTCGGCAAGCCGAACGGGATTTGGCAGCCGCCACAGCCCGTATCGGGCAGGCGACGGCGGAGCTTTACCCCAAGCTTCGCCTTTTAGGAACCATTGGTTTGGAATCCTTAAAAGCGGGAGATCTCTTGGAATGGGCGAGCCGCTTCTGGGCTGTGGGTCCCTCCGTGCAATGGCGCGTCTTTGATGCCGGAAAGATCCGTCAGAATATTGAAATTCGATCGGCCCAACAGGAACAGGCACTGTTGCGCTATGAATCGCTTCTTTTGAAGGCCCTGGAAGAAGTGGAAAACGCTTTGGTCGCCTTTGCTCAGGAACAAAGGCGCCTGGAACAACTGGAAAAAGCCGTCGCAGCTGCTGAAAAGGCGGAATATCGAGCCAGAGACCGCTATCAGGCTGGCCTGGTAGATTTTACCGATGTCCTGGACGCGCAGCGTACTTTGCAGAATTTTCAAGATGAACGGGCGCAAAGCCGCGGGGCGGTCACCGCCGGCCTGATTCGGCTCTACAAGGCTCTAGGAGGCGGCTGGCAACCTCAGCCCTTTCAATCCGAAACCGATTAACCGGAAATTTTCCGTCCAGAAAACCCTGCCTGAAAGCGCTTTTTCCACGGAACATGCGTTTTCGAACCTCATCGAGGGCGGGTGTCCCGGCCTCGCAATGAGCGGTCCGAAAGCCCGCGCCCCAAAAAAGGACACAACCACAGGTCTGGAGCCTGTAGGGGCAAGGCGGCGTCTCGCCCCGAACATGAAACGGCATGAGAGAGCTTGAGATGGCGAGTTTTCGAAAAGCTTGTAGGGGCACGGTGCGCCGTGCCCTTGCCCCCTTAAAACCACCTTGCCAAGAACGAATGACTGGAAATTTTGGGGTGCTCCTAAGCTCCTGCCAGAAGGTCCCCCAAGCGTTTCTTTTCGACGGCCGCAGCGTGCCAATCGGACACGACGCCTCCCAAAAAGAGTTTCGCCCATTCCTGATAAACCGCGTCCAGGTTTTTTGGAAATGGAGCGCCATCGGCCGCCATAAGGCGACTGATGCCGTCCCAGTCTGGTAGGCTTTCCCCATGTCGGCCGAGCGCCTTTTGAAGGGTCAGAAGACGGCCTTCCTGGTTGATGACAATACCTTCCTGTTCGCCAAAAGCGGCTGTCGGGAGCACCACGTGAGCCCACGCGGTAGCGGGTCCCAGTGTGTTTTCCTGAACCACGAGGAATTCCAATCGGCTTAAGGCTTCCAGATCCTGTGCCGAAACTTCTCCAAGGAGCGCGCTGTCCTGAAGGAACAGGGCTCGAATCTCCCCTTTTTGCAAGGCTTCCATGACACCGATGCCAGGTCCTTGAGGAAGGGGTGTGTCATCCCATAAGGTTCGAAGCTTTGCCACATCCGATTCACGATCAAACGATATGCAGCCCGGAAGCGTCTTGGGACTCATGCCCACAAAGCACGCTCCCACCGCATTGGCATAGGGAGCCGCCAGGAAGAGTCCCGTCCCATTTTTTCGAACCTGTTTTTTCATGACCGAAACAAGCGCCGTCACGGCTTGCACGGCTCGATCAATTTCCGGCTCACTGAGCTGTTCCAGTGCCGCGAGATCCAGCACCACAGCCACACCGCCCACCGCGCTCATGCCATGAACCAAACTTTCCAGAGCATTCCTTTCAAAGGTTTCCAAGGACAGCTTTTTGACGGCCTCAAGCGGTTGCGAGCCCCAAAGGTCCTTGAGGTATTCCAAGGCCTTTTCTCCACTTTTTTCCGCAAACTGCAGGGTCAGGCATGACAGAAGATCCGGCCATCTTTTCACTTCGGCCGCGTAGGAAAGGGCAGCCATCGGTCGAAGGGATTCCGACAGTCGGCCCATGCCCCACAAAGGGACATGACCACTCCGAACGGCTCGACGAATGGAAGTCACCGTCACCGGGTTTGTTTCTTCCAAGCGCTCCCCCACGTAAAGAATGGCCTGCGCATGAGCCAGTTCGGCCATGGAAGGCACCAGAGGGGATCCACCTTTGGGAATCAGAGCGTGTCGCAAAACGGCTTCGGCCGTCTTTCGGCCCAGGGTGTCCACAAAGGGGGTGCCGAAACGTGTGCGCATCCATTTTTGCAGAAGGTAGAGTCCTTCACAGGTCAGCCGAGGGGATCCCAGGGCACCGATGGATTCCTGGCCGTGTTTTTGCGCCACGGCTCGAAGTCCTTGCAAGGCGGCTTCCACAGCTTTTCCCCATGAAGTTTCTTTGAGCTCCCCGTTTTCGCGCACCATGGGCTGAGTGGCTCTTTGGCCGCGCCAATGGTCGTCGTAAGAACGGAACCTTCCTTTGGAACAGGTGGAAGCCCGATTGGGAAGGGTGTCTCGCCCATCGGCGATCCATACGAGCCGTTCTCCTTTGACCTTGAGCTCCAGTTCGCATCCATAGCCGCAGTGGACACAATGGCTGGGAACGGATTGCCAATCCAATCGTTCCACCGGACGCCCCTGGCGCCGTTCCATGAGAGCTCCTGTGGGGCACAGGTCGACACAAAGGCCGCAGGAGACGCATTTGGCGTTAAACTTGGGCCAGTCCTTGAAATCAATGGCGTCGCTGCATTGGAAGGTCTGACAAGCCACGTAGCAACGTTCACAGCGGATGCATTTGTTGGGGTCCAAGGCAATGAGGGGATGCGTGTCGATGGCGGCGACCCTTTGAAAATGGATCTTTTTGCTGGGTTGTTCGCGCCAATCCACCTGAAATTCGTTCATCAGGTCCCTCAGGCGGCAGTCGAACGCCGCACTGCAGCCGCACACCAGGCAACGTTCCGCTTCCCTTTTGGCCTGAGCCTCATCAAAGCCCAATTCCACTTCCATGAAGTTTTTAAGCCTTCGAGAAACTTCCACTTCAGGCATGCGTTCCCGAGGAATGACCTTGTAGACCCCGAAAGGCTCCTTGTCGATGTGCGCAAGGTCGCCCTTGCTGATGTTGAAATGCAAGGGTTCGGGTTCCACACGACCCGCTTGGAAAAACCGGTTCAGTGAGTAGGCGGCTTTGCGGCCGTCTGCCAAAGCGGCCACCACGGTCATGGGGCCTCGGAACAAGTCGCCCCCGACGAAGATCATTTCCGCCCCCGTGTGCATACTTCGAGGATCCCCGCCGATGGTGCTCCACCGGGTGATGGGGATCTTTTCCATGCCGGGGTCTTGGTCCGGGGTCAGCACCACCGGATATTGGCCGATGGCACTGATGACCTGGTCTACGTCCAAAAGGGTTTCCGATCCTTCCACGGGTACCGGTCGCCGACGACCGCTGGCGTCGGGTTCTCCCAATTCCATGCGAATGAATTCCAACTGACGCACATGGCCGTTTTCGCCCAAAACCCGTGTAGGAGCGGCCAGAAGATGTATTTCCACGCCTTCCGCTTCCGCGGCTTCGATTTCTTCGTGACTTGCGGGCATTTCTTTTCGGGATCGACGGTAAAGGATGGTGACTTTTTCCGCACCCAGGCGTAAAGCGGACCGAGCCGCATCAATGGCCACGTTGCCGCCCCCGATGACCACGACGCGCCGACCCACTTTCACCGGTCGTCCGGCGGCGATATTTTCCAAGAAATCGACGCCGCTTTCCACGCCTTCCAGTTCTTCCCCGACGATACCCAGCTTACGGCTGGCCCAGGCGCCGATGGCGAGAAAGATGGCCCCAAACCCCTCCTTTTTCAAATCATCCAGGGTGAAATCCCGACCCCACATGACCCCCGTGCGCACCTTAACCCCCAGGCTCAAAATCCCCTCGATTTCCCAGTCCAGGATTTTCTTGGGAAGCCGGTATTCAGGAATCCCGTAGCGCAGCATACCCCCAAGTTTTTCTCGGGCTTCGAATATGGTCACGCCATGTCCGAGAGCCCTCAAGTAATAGGCGGCGCTCAACCCCGCCGGGCCACCTCCCACCACCGCCACATGATGCCCGGTTTCCGCAGGCACCTGGGGAAGTATCCGCACTCCGGACTTCATTTCAAAATCTGCCAGAAATCGTTTGCAATGATTGATATTGACAGGTTCATCCACCAGATGCCGTCGGCATGCCCCCTCACACGGATGCGGGCAGACACGGCCGATCGTGGCCGGCATGGGGATCTTTTCCTTGATAAGCCGCACGGCTTCCAGATATTCCCCATGGCGAAGGAGCGCGAGGTAGCCTTGAATATCCACGTTGGCCGGGCAGGTGACTGAACAGGGAGCCACACAGTCGCCGTAGTGAGTGTCCAGGAGTAGTTCGAGAAGGAGTTTTCGTGTTTGGGCCAGATCCTGGCCGGAAGTGCGAATGATCATGCCGTCTCGCACGGGGGTGCTGCAGGCCGCCTTGAACTGCTTTTCCCCTTCTACGGCCACAACGCACAGCCGGCAGTTTTCCAAAGGACGCAACAGGTGTGTGTAACACAGTGTCGGAATATAAACCCCTTCGCGTCTGGCCACGTCCAAAATGGTGCTGCCTTCCTGAGCCTGCACCGTTCTTCCATCCAATGTGACCGTCACCGTCTTCGCCATAGAAGTCCTCCGCAGCCCAGTGGAATCATCTTTACTGACTCTTCTTTGTTCAGGAATATTCCGGTCACCGAGACGGCACCCGCCACATTGACCGGCCTACAGATTGCGAGGCGGAAAGCGAAGGCAAGGCAGCTTAAGGAAAGCCAACGAGCGCGTGATCGGGATCAGGATCAACCACGGTGCCGAATCGATACCGTTGCGGTACCTTTGGTTATTGTTCTCGTTTAAGAAGCAGTTCAATGTTGTGGCGTAGTGCTTGCGGGTCCACCGGCTTTTCCATGAAAATGTCGGCGGCGATCCAATCTAAATCCTCGTCAACGGTTCGTGTGTACCCCTTTTCCGATTCCGGCTGCGCCGAGACGATGATGATGGGAAGCTTGCGCAAGGCCTCGCTCTGTCTCAGCTTCACCGCGAAACGTAGACCTTCGTCCACGGTCGCCATCATGATATCCAGCACCAGCAGATCGGGTTGTTCTTCTTCAATGAGCCGAAGGCCGTCTTGCGTGTTGCTCGCCGTCATAACCTCATAGCCGAACCGGCGGAGAATGGCCCCCGTGATCTCCAAGAAACTTGGATCATCATCAATGATCACTATACGTTTTCCGCTCATTCAATCATCCTCCCCTTCCGACAGCGACTCAGCCTGTGCCTCCAGCCCCGGTGGCACTTCCAAAAGAAAAGCAACCCCTTTCCCTGGAGCGCTCTCCACCCAAATGGTGCCTCCATGCCGTTCTACCACGATCTTAGTGATAAAGAGCCCAAGACCTGTGCCTCGAGTGGCCGACCGCCGAGCAGACGACAACCTCTGGAACTTACGAAATAATCTAGTCTGATCTTCTTCGGAAATTCCGGGTCCCGAGTTCCATACTTTGAGGCGCAGACGCCCTTGGGATGTGACAACTGCGTTGAGAAGAATTCTTCCCTGAGGTTCTCCGTACTTGACGGCGTTGCCCAAAAGATTGGTCATGACACCCCGAAAGAGTTCCGGATCCAGGGTCCAGACAAGATCCTTGGGAACATCCACTTCCACGCGCAATCCCTTTTCCTGAATGCTGGGATCCAGGGCTGAAAGGACTGGAGCGATCACCTGGTTGAAGAGATTCACCTTTCGAGGACGTACCGGCAATTCATCTTTTTCGATTCGAGAAAGGTCCAGATAATGCCGAATCATCTCCATGGACTGATCCAAATTGTTGCAAATGGCCTCCACCATTCTTTTTTGATCGTCCGTCAAAGGCCCGAAGATTTCCTGCCTCAACGCATTAGCGCTCATGTATCCGTTGGCGATGGGGGATTTCAATTCATGGGTGACAAAACTGAGCATTTCCAAATAGTAACGGTTAAGACGTTCCAGTTGAAGATTGGCGGCGTTGAGATTCTCGTTGGTTTGCACCAGAGCGTCCATGTGGGCTTTTAACTCGCTAAGGTCGTGAAAGAAACCCACAATGGAATAAGAATCTCCATCTTCAGCAAGCATCGTGGCCGAAAGCCGAACCGGCAGCATTCGCCCGTCTTTGGTCCGGACCGTGGTATTGTAATTGACCAACACGCCAGGGCCACCGTATTCAGCGCTTTGCAAGGCTTTTTTGATAGCCGATGCTTCCCCCTGAGGATAAAGGTCGCGAACGTCGAGTCGATAGAGCACTTCGGCGGCTTTGTAGCCCAAGAGCCGTTCGGCGCCTGAATTAAACAAAATGACGCGACCTGTGGCATCGTTGGCCACAATACCGTCGGGACACGCCGCCAAAAGGCGTTCTTCGAACTCATAGCGTTTCTTGAGTCGTTCCTGGTAGGAGCGAATCTCATTGGCCATAAAGTGAAAGCTGTAGAGAAGCCGAATGAGTTCATTTTCTCCCACTTTTGAGGGGACGTGGCATTGAGAGCACAATGGATGTGCGGTCAACTGAACTTTTTCGGTACCGCGACACCATGGGAAAAGATTTTGGACATCCGATTGACTGAGATACGGGCACATACCGGGCGCCGGCACCTCTCGGTCCCAGGTGCCCCCTGTCGATGCCGGGCGGCATAAAGGGCTGACATCCACGGTTTTCAGAACGTCCTGCATCCGGCCTTGTGCCAAGAGCTGGGTCATTTCCGAAAGACGTTGGACAGGGCGTGTGATTCGGGCTGTAAACCAGCGGCTGATAAAGTACCCGGCAGTCAGAATGAGGGCCGTGATGAGAAAAAGGGTTTGAAGAAGACGTTCGCGCAAAGGCTTCAGGATGGGATATTGAAAACCCGTGCGCACCACCATGGGGGTTTCGAGTCCTGGCCGAGCCGTTTGAAACACAAGCTCATACCAAGGATCCCCCTTGCCTTTCGACCGTGTCAGTTCCATGCCGTTAACGCGGCGCCGAACCTCCGCGTGGCCGCTCGTCTCTTTTTGAGATTCCCCGGAAAAGAACAATGTCTTTCCTCGAGCGTCTTCCAGCCGCAGGGAACGAAAACCTGGATAAAAGGAAAGCTGCTCATAGAGTCGTGCTCCCAATTCCTCGAACTTGGCGCGGCTTGGTGCGGTCTCCATCCATCGCTGCAGACTTTCCCCTAGGGCCTGTAATTGATCTTCCGCCTGCTCTTCAATGGCAGGCAGGATGGACATGCGGATTCCCACCCAGGCGGCAAGGGCCACAGAGAAGATCATGGTGAGCGAAACCACGCTAATGGTCGTTTTGAACTTCAGTCGTTCGAGAAACTCCATGGGCACCCGTTCCGCAGAGGGGGTTCGCGTCTCGCTTCAGCCTCTCGATGCACTGCAGGACGGATCAGTATGTTTAATCTATCACGAGCAAGCCGCCTTGTCACACCCCTTTTGCAAGGAACCCCCCGGCGAACACACATTAAGCTCCACACGGGGCGGGTCCCGTCCATGCTCAACATCCTGGAACGGACCCTACCCTTTTGTCAAAGCGCATTCTTAGGACGGTCCTGGTGTCCGCTGAAAAAAACGGCCAGGACATTACGCCCTCGTGGGACAAAACGCCCTGTAAAAGCGGACTGATGTGTCAGCCCCAGAACACGATCATAAGGGCGGGCCGATGTGTCCGCCCGGAATATGGGGTCGCACTCGGACGCACCCCATAGGGATCGGCTCTTGAAAATATGCCGCGATGTGCCGGTTCCATTTCTAAGAATCCTTCCCTGGTATTCAAAAACCTCTTCTTTTTCTCTACCGCTGCAGGATTGAAGGCAGCCACATGGTGAGCGGCGACCACAGGGAGATAAGCACCAGGTCAACCAAAAGGACCAAAAGAAAGGGGCCGATACGGGCGACGACTCTTTCCATACGGCATTGAGCAAGGGTACAGGAAACCACCAGACAAATCCCCAGGGGCGGCGTCAGCATACCGATGGCCAGGTTCACCACCACGATCGCTCCCAATTGCACGATGTCCAGGCCCAGCGTTGGTATCAGGGGAAGAATTACGGGTACGAGCAGAATAAGGGAGGCGGTGGTTTCCACAAAGGTTCCCGCCAAAAGAAGAATGCCGTTCAAGATCATGAGAAGCGCCGTGGGGTGCATGGTCACGGAAAGGAGTCCTCGTGCCAGTCGAGCCGGAATGTCTTCAATGGCCATGAACCAGCTGAAGATGGAAGCCGTGGCGATGATAAACAAAACAAGACTGGCCGTGACGGCCGATCGAATGAAGAGTTCCGGAAGGTCTTTCCAGCGAAGTTCTCGATGCACCCAAAGACCGACAAGCAGCGCGTAAAAAGTTGCCGCCGCCGCCGATTCCGTCGCGGTAAAAACACCGCTGAGAATGCCGCCCAGAATCACCACGGGCGCCCCCATAGCCCATTTGGCGTCCCATATGGATGTCACCAATCGTCGCCAGGAAAACGCCACCACCGTGCTGTATCGGTTTTTCCAGGAAAGAATCGTGGAAACCAGGATAAGACTTACACCCATGAGAATGCCGGGCAAGATACCTGCAGCAAAGAGCTTTCCAATGGAGGCTCCCGTGAGAAACCCAAAAATGATCATGGGAATACTCGGCGGAATCACCACACCGATGGATCCGCCGGCTGCTTGGACTGCCGCCGCAAACCCTTTATCGTAGCCTCGACGAATCATGGACGGGATAAGAATCGTGCCTACCGCGGCCGTATCGGCGGCGGCCGAACCTGAAATGCCGGCAAAAAACATGGCGGAAACGACGGCAACAGCGGCAAGACCTCCGGGAAGCCATCCCACGATGGATTCTGCAAGTTGCACCACCCGCCTCGAAATGCCTCCGGCTTCCATGAGCGCCCCGGCACACATGAAGAGTGGCACGGCCATGAGCGGAAAGGAGTCCACTCCCGCGTAGAGTCTTTGAATCACCATCATGAGAGGTAGATCACCGTGAAGCCATAGAGCGGTCAGGGAAGCCACGCCGATGGCCAAAGCTATGGGCATATTGGCCAAAAACAAAAGCATGAGAGTCACAAAGAGCACCATCGGTAACATGGTTTGGCTCCAGATAGGGATGATGGATTCATGGGCGAACACATGGGTCCGCTCCTACAAAAGATCGGCGGGCGAATCCATGTGGCCGCGCAAACAGATGGTTGGCGGGTGGACAAGTCGGTCCGCGCCAACAGGAGATTGGTTTTGGGGCGGACAAATAGGTCCGCCCCCACGGTTGGTTGGCGAATCCATGGGGCCGCCACAACGAATGGTTGGTGGACGGACACATCCGGCCGCCGCTAGGGTTATTTTTTATGTTCCAAACCTAGGCTGGCGGTATGCACAAGAAAAATCAGGCCGCTTAAGGGGATCACCGTATAAGGGAGGCCCATGGGAAGGCCCAAAGCGGGCGTTCTCTGGCTGGCGATGAAGCGTATAAATTGGCACCCGAAAACGATAAGGACCAAGAAAAACAGGCTCGACACGACAAGCAGCAGGCGTTCCAACACCCCTTGGGACTTAGGGGCAAGACGCCGCACCATGACATCGATCCCCACATGAGCTTTTCTTCGATAGGCAGCGGTCGCTCCCAGAAAGGTGATCCATACCAGCAGAATTCTTCCCAATTCCTCTGACCAAAACAATGAATGGTTCAGCACGTACCGGAAAAATACCTGAAGACCGGTGACCAGGGCCATAAGCATGGCCAGCACACCGATGGTAACTTCCACTCCCCGGTTGAGTCCGAAGCTCAAGCGATGCAGCCACCCCATGGCCCTTGAAACCCCCTATTTTCCGCGCACCTCGGCAACCGCATCCAGAAAAACCTGCAGCATGTTCTGAACCTTGGGATCCTTGTAGATCTCTAGATCCTTAAGCACCGATGCCTTGGCTCGAAACGATTCCAAATCGGGGGATTCGTCCACCACCATGCCTGCGGCTTTGACTTTGGCCAGGAAGTCTGCTTCGTTGTCTCGATTCCATTGCCTCTGATAAGCCGCCGCCTCCTTCATGGTCTGAACGATCATCTCCTGGTCCTTAGGGGAAAGACCGTTAAACCATTCCAAATTGGCCACATCGATGTGGGCCGAATAAACGTGCCCTGTGAGGCTCATGTATTTTTGCACTTCGAAGATCTTGTAATTCCATATAACCCAGAGAGGGTTTTCCTGGGCGTCTATGGTTCCTTGCTGAAGCTCCGTGTAAATGGGCCACCCCATGGGGGTGGGGTTGGCCCCAAGAACTCGCCACAGCTCCTTGTGCAGGATGGATTCCATCACACGAATCTTAAGACCCTTGACATCATCCACTCGATGGACGGGTCGTACGTTGTTGGTAAGATGCCGAAAACCGTTTTCAGAAAAAGCGATTCCTTTGAAACGGGCTCTTTCCAGAGCCTTCAGGAGAGCCTGGCCGGCGGGACCGTCCAGAACCAGGTCGGCTTCCCGGCTGTTGGCAAAAAGAAACGGATAATCGATCACTCGCGCCTCAGGCACAAAGACATCAAAAGGGCCGGAAGTGATAACGCCCATCTGAACGGAATTCATTTGAATCTGCTGCAAGATTTCCGTTTCCGTACCCAAGGAGGCGCTGTGAAAAATCTTGACTTCGAAATCGGACCGAGACTCCAGGAGCTCTTTGAATTTTTCTGCGCATACATTCTGAGCCGACCCAGGTTTGGTGACTACGCCCAGCTTGATCACACCGCCCGCCCAAACTTGGCAAACGGCTGTTAAACAAAATACCGCCACAAAGAACGCCGTCACACCTGCCCTCTTTCCCATCATGGTGCACCTCCTTGTGCCGAAGCGTTAAGCGTTAAGAACCTTGATCAAAGGCATAGCCGTTTCGCATGAGATAATCTCGGCTTGCCGTCACCACTTCTTCCGGGGACCGATCCTCGCAGCGCACGGAAATGATCACGTCCCCTTGATATTGGCATTCTTCAAGACATCTCAGAAAAGGCAGCAAGGGAAACTGGCCTTCGCCGAGCTGCACATGGCGATGGGCATCCGGACACTGCATATCCGAAAGGCGCACAAAGGCCACAAAGTTTTTAAGCTTTTGAAAGGTCTCGCAGGGATCTTCTCCGACCACCAGAGCATGCACAGGATCATAATCCACAGCCAATGCCAACGGCTCTCCAACCTCGTCCATGAGTTCCAGAACCTGATCGGCCGTGCGAATGAGTTGATCCGGGTCAGGCTGAACGCACAAACGCACGTTGAGCTTTTTAGCCAAGGGGGTGACTCGATGCATGTTGGCCACAAAAAGGCGCCAGGCTTCCATTTTATTCATGGATTCCGGTATGGGCCCGCCCCCGTTGGTGGATACCGTACCGACACCTAAAGCGGCCGCCACTCGCAAACAATCCAAGGTGTAACGAATGCGCAATTCTCGTTCCTTCCAGTCTTCCTCAAGCCAACCTGGATGGGCTCCATCCCCTAGGGCGGTTACTCGAGAAGCGTTGAGGTTGACCAGCTTGACGTTTTTCTCCGCCAAGCATTGTTGCAGCGCCGACATTTGGGCCGCTCCGAAATCCTCGGGAAACAGTTGCGGTCGGTCGGCCAAAAGCTCCACCCGACGAAAACCCGCTTTGGCTATTGCATCTACGGATTCTTTAAGGTTTTTCAATCGAAAGGAAAGCGTACTGTAGGCAAATTTCATGGTTATCCTCGCCCTCATCTGATTCTAAAGAGCTTTGTCCCATGGATTTTTCCATTAAGTGCTCAGGTCGTGGACATGACAGCACGCCAATCCAGAACCGCACACCCCACTTCATGAACACGTACGGGATTTAAGTCTAACTCACGGACTCGAGGAAAATCATACAGAAACCAAGACACACGTACCAGCACATCCACGAGAGCATTTTCATCCAGAGGTTTTTGGCCTCGCACCCCATCGAGGAGCGCCGCTCCACGACATTGACGCACCAAAGCCCGCGCATAGGCTTTGGTCAAAGGACCGATGCCCAGCGCCGTTTCCTTGAGCACTTCCACATAAATGCCGCCGAGCCCCACCAGAATCACGGGACCAAAATGTTCATCCTGGCGGCCTCCAACGATCCATTCCATCCCAGGTTCGGCCGTTTTTTGCACCATCACGTGAGCGCCGAAACGGGCAAGATGGGCGTAGGCATCACGAACGTCGGCTTCATCCTTCAGGTGCAAACGCACGGCACCCACGTCGGTCTTATGCACCACGTTCAAAGACGCCGTTTTCATGACGACGGGAAAACCCAATCGAGTCGCCTCCTTCACGGCTTTATCGGCGCTGTCCGCCATGGCCCAAGGCACCGTAGGTATGCCGTAACAGGCTAGAGCCGACGCTAAGAGGTCGGGAGCCATGAGGCCGTCGGCGCCGGAGTTCAAAAGACGCTGAGCGCTTTCCATGTCGATGTCTGTGGGTCGTTGCGTTGAAAAGACCTCCTGGGAGCGGACGGAAAAATCTCGGTTCCAGGCCAAAGCCCGCACGGCATCTCTAGGATCGGTAAAAATAGGATACCCGGCCGTTTTACGGTTGTGTTCCAGTTCCTTATGCATGGTAAAAACGCACACGGCAATGGGTTTCCCCGTGTCGCGCATCAGGCGCCCCAGGCTGGCCACAAGCCGACGGGATCCTTCCGCATCAAAGATACCTTGGTAATTGTGAATGAAAAGAAGGCCGTCGATATCGGAACGATTTAAAGTCTCCAGGGCAAGCTTTTCATAAAGCTCTAGCTCAAATACATCTCCCAAGTCCATGGGGTTGTGGAATTGAATAACGCCAGCCCGCGCATGACTTTCAGCCATTTTCACAAGGTCGTCAGGAAACGGCGGCAGTTCAAAACCGAACTCGTCCGCCGCGTCGGCCGCCATGACCGCATGCCCCCCGGAACGGGAAATCACCGCCAATCTTCGCCCACGCATCTTGGGTAACAAAAAGCCCTTGATGGCCGTCAGACCTTCGTTTTGATCGGCTACACGAAGAATACCGCATTGACGAAAGGCGGCATCGGTTACGGCATCATCTGTGGAAAGAGATGCGGAATGAGATCGTGCAATGACGGCTCCGGCACCTCCGCGGTTGGATTTATGGATGACAATAGGCTTGCCGGCCCGTGCCGCAATTTCCATGAGTTCCCTGCCCTGGGCAATGCCTTCAAGATAGCCGAAGATGACATCGGTGTGCGGGTCCTTTGTGTAATACCTAATGAGATCGTTTTCGTTGACATCCAGCTTGTTGCCGATGCTCGCAAACTTGGAAAAACCAATGCCTTCTGCGGCGCAGTGGTTGATCATGGTGGCTCCCACACCGCCGCTTTGCGAAAGGATAGACACACGCCCCAAAGGCGCTTCCGCCCTCATGGGCATAAAAGGCACCGCCAACCCGGTCTGTCGATGAATGATACCGATGCAGTTCGGCCCGATCATCCGCATGCCGTAGCGTGAAAGAGCCTCCCGAATCTCTTTTTCCAGATCCAGCCGATCCTCCCCCAGCTCGCGAAACCCTGCAGATTCCACGATGATTCTTGAAATACCTTTTTCCCCACATTGACGCACCACTTCCGGAACCGCTCGAGCAGGCACCAGGACGGCGGCCAAATCGACAGGTTCCGGAAGTTCCGCCACCGACCGATAAATCTTGTGGCCCGCAAAAACACCGCCTTTGGGGCCTACCAGATAAATGAGTCCCTGGTATTGAAATTCCAAGAGATTGAAAACAATGGCACGCCCTAAATTCGTCGGTGAACTGGATACTCCGATGACGGCGACACTCCTTGCATTGAAAAACCTCTCCATGCACATCCCTCCTCACGTAGAACCATCCCCACTGCAGCTTTCATCCACCTGTGCCCCTCCTCGAGGTCTTCGAGCCGTCAGCCCATTCCACGATAGGCCTTCACCATGCCACAATGAATCGCAATCGAAAAGCCCTTCCCTCCGCCATCGGTCGTCTTGAAAGCATTCTTTGAAAGGAGTTCGTCCTTTCTGGGGGGTTGACCAGCGGTAAAGAAATTGGTTCCGAGGGATGGTTCCACGGTGTTTATCCGAAGTTTGTCAGTATTGTGTGTAAAATATGAATTCTACTGGAATGTTCTTTCGCATTCTCCATTACAAATTTTTCACTTGATAGTGGTTAGCCTTTGCCATGGCCGATCCGTCAGTCCGAGAGCCTTGTCCATGGCCAGGTGAAGCGCTTCCGGCTCCAAAGTGTGGTCTATGGATAACCTGACCCCTATCGTTAACCATGCTGGTGGTCACGCGGACCTGGCCACTCAGATGCGTTTGCATGGTGGTCAGGTGGTGGCGAATCCCACGTTCGTGCGGTTTCCTCTGGATGACCCACAGAAGAAGGTAGGCGAGGACGGTGACGAAAAGGTGCCCTTGGATCCGGCGTGACACACGATGATAGACCGACCGTAGTGAAAGGTCGTGCTTGAGGCTGCGAAAAGATACCTCCACCTGGGTCAGCATGTTGAAGAGATCGCAATGCTCCTTGCCCGAAAGATCCGTTCGTGAAGATAGAATTCGGTAACGACGGGAAAATCTCTTCCGGAGCCCTTGCTCACCCTTGAGTTCCCGAGAAAGCCTTGCCACCTTGGCGTCTTTTTCTTCAACGTCGATCTCGTAGCATCGAGCGTCAAGGCCATACGCGATGCGTTCCAAAACCTTCTCGTATCACTTGATTCCTCTTTTTTTTGGGGAGGAATAGGCCAATCTTTGAAGATCCTGCTCAAAACCCATCTGGAATCTACTCTCAATGGACTCTTTCTCGTGTTCTCTGCCCATGCTCCAGCAAAACAAAAGAGCCTCGAAAGAATCACCGCTTCTGAGCGCCTTGACGACGCCCGAGGGACCATCGTGAATAACGTGTGGATCACCTTTCGGAACCTCTTGACCTCGCCGTCGGTCCACGCACACGTAGTCCAACCCTTTATCGCGAAGGAAGCCCAGATTCGCCTTCGGGGCTATGCCCGCGTCAAGGACCACCGTAGGCTTCTGGTCGGGCAGGCACAGCTGCCGTAGACGATGAAGCAACATCTCATTCACTATGGCCTTCAAAGTGCCCGGTCCCGAGATATTTTCAGGAAAGACTTCATACATCTTGGGAAATCCGTCCTCATTCAATACGATTTCCAAGGCGGCAAGAGGTCGGTCCGAGCGCTTTTCTTTGGAGCCACCTCGCCGGGCCTCTTCCGCTCAGGGGTTGCCTTCACAGGACGTATGGGTCAGATGACAAAGGACGAGCTTTTCTTTCAGCCCGAAAAGACTTGTTTCCTGTTCCACCGAAAACGCTTCAATGGTCTTCTTTTGGGGGACCAGCCGATGGCAGGGGTGATACAAATTGGAAACAGAGACGTGATTTGCATGGATATCCATCACCTCCTGGAGGGCGCTTCTTTGGTGAAACCACTCGGTGGGTTTCCCGCTTGCTTGCGGGATGGATGAGCTTTCCAAGGATCAAAACCTTGGCCCGAGCAATGTCAGTCTCTCTGAAGCCGGATGTCCTAAAGGTCTCTGTCATCTCAAGCTGTTTGTAAGCCCAGGCTCCTACAGGTTTAGCTCCCACGGTCCGAACATTCTCGCATTTGAGCGAGTCAAGCGGCAGCGTCTGCCATGTACCTTCCCGGTCACAGCTCTGAGGTTGACCTGTTTCGAAACGTTGCGTACGCAAAAGCGAGGCGAAATGAAGCGCCAACCGCTCAATCTCCTGATCGGCGGGAAAGCCTCATTGCCCGCCGAGAATTTCTTCAATGGGCTTTGCCAATATTTTAAGGTTCTTAGGCTCCAGATCCAGCTTTCCTAAATTGAGTAGAGTTCTCTGCGTGGGACCCCTGGGAGTTTTGTAGGACTCAACCTGCTGGTGAAAGAAGTAGATGGTTCTCGTTTTGGAATCCTTTTTTCTGACTCTAGGAATGAACCGAGCAAAAGGAGATTAGCATGGGACATAGGGAGAGGTCAGCATTTGACTACATGATTCTACCACCGCATTCAATTCTCGGTGATCCTGCAAACTATTTTCATGTGGTTCGATGAACAAAATCGACAAATGGACGTATTCTGCGACACATATGTGACAGACTTGAGTGAAGTCATTCGGACGAATTCATGAGGACGTCCCGAGGTGCCGGTCAATCTGACGATTATACAAAGAGGTCCCGTTGACAGAGATGTTTTGGTTGTGCGAAACTTTTAAAAACTTTTTCTTTCCACCGCTTACCTTGCGTTGAGGAGGGAAGCCATGTCTCGGAATTGCAGACTATTAGCCATGATAGGCGCTCTGGTGATGGCCCTGTGGTTGAAGGCGCAGGCTCAAGGAATGCCTCTGCCTCAGGGACAGCAAGGATTTTCTTATGTACCTACGGCCAATCCCATAGTGGCCGCCGATCCGGCGGTCGCTCGTCCCATTGGTGTCGGCCCTGTCGCCGAAGGAGGCCCTACCGTTCGATTGCGAATCAGCCTTGCCGCTTTTGGCGGGCCCGTGGACCTGTACGTTGGGATTATCGCGCCGGCCTTGGACCCTTTTCACCTCTACCTCGTGAATCCCGACGGACAGCTGCTGGTTTTTGAAACAGAACTGGTCGCCTGGAAAAGGTCCGTGAAGCAACCGGTGGACGCCTTCTTGTTCGGGGATATTCCGGTTTCAGCCTTGCCTCCCGGACAGTATCACTGTTACCTGATGGCGACTCCCACGGGTGATTCGACACGATACTATCTGTGGCACACATACTTCGTGGTTCGGGACAGTGTGGGCGGATGCGGGGTCTACAACGGAAGGCGGTCTTTTACCATGACTTACGATCACTTGTACACTGCTGATTTCGAAGGATTTCATCAAGAGCTTCGTTGGGAAGGTGTGGTTCCTTTTGTCCTAAGGGAGGATAATACCATCTCCGGTGAAGGAACTGTAACCAACAGCACTGTGTTTTACGCTCATGATGTGTACTGCTGGGGATCGACACATGCACATGTGAAACTAAGTGGACATCTTTATTTTGACGAAAATTGTCAGGCGATGCTTAGAATAGATTTTGATGAAGAAATTGACTCCGTGCCGTTAATCTGTAGTCCTGGGGGTGGGGGCATCCTGCCTGGTGGCCGTAACAACTATACTTTATATTTCCCTGTAAGAGACGGGGCGACGGTTTCCGGCCCACCAATGGGTCCTGGTCTTACCGGGAGCAGCAATTATATCCTTCACATCGTTCCTTAGGCCAGGCGATCCTTGTTTCGGGATCCAGAGAATTTCTCATGGCGTGCTTGACAAAAGAGGGGCTTCTGACTAAAAGCGGCGCACGAGAGAAAGAACTTCCTTCACGAGAAAGAGCCTGCGTCATGAAAAAATGGGTTTTCTTGTTTCCCGGTCAAGGATCGCAGTATGTGGGCATGGGGAAAGATTTCTACGAAAACTATTCCGAGGTGCGAGAACTCTTTGACCAGGCCGAAGCGATTCTCGGCATGGACATCAAGAAGTTGTGCTTCGAAGGTCCTGAGGACGTTCTCACCCAAACTCAAAACGTGCAACCGGCTATCACGGTGGTTAATTTGGCGTGTCTTGCCGTGCTTGCTCACCACGAAATTTTTCCTGCGGCCACAGCAGGTCATAGCCTAGGAGAATACAGCGCTCTTTATGCTGCCGGCGTCTTGTCGCTCAAAGATACCTTGAACCTGGTGCGATGGCGTGGCCAATACATGCACGAAGCTTCGCTTGAAACTCCGGGAGCCATGGCGGCTGTTATGGATATGCCGGAAGGGAAGCTTCAAGAGATCTGTCGTCTGTACGATGTGGAAATTGCCAATGTCAATTGCCCGGACCAACTTATTATCACAGGTCCCGTGGACGCCGTGGATAAGGCTCTGGAAGCCAGTGCCGCGGAAGGTGCCAAGAAATGCGTCAAGCTCAATGTGAGCGGTCCTTGGCATAGTCGGTGCATGGAATCAGCTCGTCAAAAGTTCGAACCCCATGTGCGTGCTACCTCCTTTGCGCCTCCCAGGATTCCCGTGGTGAACAACATCGATGCCATGCCGCTGCAGACATCCGACGAAGCCCCGGAAAAGCTCGTAAGACAACTCTGCGGCGCCGTTTTATGGAAGCAATCCATTGAGTGGTTTTTGAGCAACGGCTACGATCATTTTGTGGAAGTGGGACCGAAAAAGGTTTTACGAGGGCTTGTGCGCCGCATCGACCGTAACGTGGTCATTCATAACGTGGAAGATTCCGCCTCATTGGCTACTTTTCTTCGAGCCAACGGAACCTGACACCTAGCCTTCTTGACTTTCTAAGTCTCGGGCTCTTGGATCACACGGAGTGCCTCGCGAAGGGTTGTTTCCGAAACATTCGTGTGTCGTTCCACACGGCCCACATCTCGAGGCACGATCCAGGCAAGCCCGGCGGCACCCTTTTTCTTGTCATGACGGATGTGGTGCAGAAGCGCCTCGGGGTCTTGAGCGAGGGGTGTTGTCAACGGCAGTTGGTACGCCTTGAGGATTCGATTCAGACGTTGGGCCAGATTCGGGTTCGTCACCCCCATAAGGATGCCCAACTGAACCGCCACCTTCATTCCCAGAGCCACCGCAGACCCGTGTGGCAGCGTGTAGCCGCTCAAAGCTTCCAAGCCATGCCCTGTGGTGTGTCCCAGGTTCAGGAACTGGCGCAACCCGAAGTCTCTTTCATCAGCCGAAACATAACGCGCCTTGATGTTCAGGCTTTGAAACACGAGATATTGTGTCATCTGTTGGGGCAGAGGATAGGAAACGCCTTGAGCGCTTTCTGTCTGGGCAAAGGATTCCAAAGTCTCCAGAAGCCCGCTGTCTTCCAAAAGAGCGTATTTGATAACTTCCGCCATCCCGTTTCGCCATTCTTCCTCGGGCAGGGTTTCGAGAAAAGCCGAATCCACCAAAATGCCCTGAGGCTGATGAAAAGTGCCCAGAAGATTTTTTCCTTCGTCAAGATCTACGCCGGTTTTGCCCCCCAGGCAGCTGTCCACTTGAGCCAGCAGCGTCGTGGGCACCTGCGCCACAGGAACACCTCGCATAAAGATGGATGCCAGGAAACCGATCACATCCCCCGTTACGCCGCCTCCAAGAGCGACAAAAACGCTTTCACGGTCAGCTCCTCGAGCCAAGGCCGTTCGGGCCAGATCCTCTACGGTAGCAAGGCGTTTCCTGTCTTCTCGAGCATCCCACGGAATCCAGGCTTCGGCGAAGTTATCGGCACCCAGAGCTTCTCCCCACAAAGAAGCCACGTTCCGGTCAATGAAAAGATAGGGGCGTCTTTGAGGAAAGTGCTGTTGAAGCCATAAACTAAGAGAACGAGCGCCGTGGAGCTTAAAGGTTACATGAAACGGCTGAAGAGCCTCCTCTGTTTCGGTCACGCTTTTGGAACCGCTCGGCTTATGGGTGTTCACTCGGTGCTCGAAAAAGCTACCTTCACTTTCCAAGCATCTCGAGCAGGGATTTTGTCCAGAGGGCATGATGTCAGGCATAGACCTTCTCTCCGTGTAAAACCTCACGCGCCGCAGAGCCCTTCCCATCAGGCGCAGTGTGGCTTTCGGACTGATGGGTGAACAAGACCTCTTGAGTTCCATGATTGTTGGCATTGTGGTGCCAGGTCAGCAATCGGTTGGTTTCGTGCAAGGCTTGTGCACAAAACTCTCCGAAATGGGCTCGAGTCTGCTCAAAGGCTTGCAAAAAGGCATGCCAGCGATCGTTTTCCACATCGTCCATGGTTTCAAAAAACACCTGGCGCAGAACATTCAGGGCCTCGTTCTTATACGGGTTTTCCATGGCGATGGCGGCATAAAGGGCCGGGTCTTGGGCAAAGAGTCGGCCGATAAGGTCCAGTTCCAGACGATAAATGGGGCTGGTGAAGCGAAGGCTTTCAACGGGGTCGATACCCATTTCTCTTAGACAGTGCCCCAGCACGACCGTGGTCATGTGAGGAATAAGCTGGATCACGGTCATCATGCGGTCATGGTCTTCGGCTGAACAGACGTGTATTTTAAGTCCTGCATGCTCGAGGACGCCCATAAGCCAGTTCCATGGTTCCCTGGTCACGCGGTCCGGACACACGATCATGGTTTGGCCTACAAAGTCCGAAACATACGGACCGTACATGGGATGCAGCCCCACGTACCATGCGCTGCACCCCTGCATGGCTTTTTTGGGTGGCACCTTGAGGGAACAGATGTCCAGGACCAGCTGTCCTTCCTGAAAGTGTGGGGCCAGGTTGCTCAGAATGTTTGAAGCCTTGTGCAGAGGGACGCTTACAAGGACCACGTGGGATCTTGCAATGACGTCTTCATTGCTCAGATCGGTCCCCACATCGGAAATGGAGACCGACGCGCCAAGGTTTGTAAAAAAGCGGTGAAAAAGCCTACCCATGGCACCCAGTCCCCCGATGATGCCGATGTGGGGAAGTTTCGGCCAGCCTTTAAAGTCCGAGGGATTTTCCGTCATGCTGCCTCCCTAACATGCCACTTCGTCAACCGAGGCTCCAGCAAGATTTTTTTGCTCTCCATGACCCCCTTGGTGAGCGTCACACTGGGGATTCAGGAGGTGGCTTGCAGAGTATGAGGCTGTCCCTTGGAACGGGCCGTTGCGGTTCGCAAAAGGGTTCGTCCCACAGCGTTGGCCACAGGTTCCAGCCGATCCAGGAGTTCCTGCATGGCCTCAGGGGTCAAGGATTGGGCTCCGTCGCTCTTGGCTTCGTGCGGTCGCACGTGGACTTCCAACATGAGTCCGTCAGCACCGGCGGCGACAGCCGCACAGGCCATGGCGGGTATCAGGTCCGTTCGCCCCAGGGCATGGCTGGGATCCACAATGACGGGCAGATGGGTCAGTTTTTTCAGCAAAGGCACAGCACTCAGGTCCAAGGTGTTTCGCGTTTCCGTTTCAAAGGTGCGAATGCCTCGCTCGCAGAGAATCACCTTCTCATTGCCGTGGCTCACGATATATTCCGCGGACATGAGAAATTCCTTGATGGTCGCTGCCATTCCCCTTTTAAGAATCACGGGCTTGTCCACCTGGCCCACTTCCGTCAGGAGTTTGAAGTTTTGCATGTTTCGTGTTCCGATTTGCAAAACGTCCGCATATTTGTAGACCAAGAGAAGTTCTCGAGCGTCCATGACCTCGGTGACCACAGGCATGCCGGTACGGCTTCGCACATCGCTCAAGAATTTCAGAGCCAGTTCCCCGAGACCTTGAAAGCTGTAAGGCGATGTGCGCGGCTTAAAAGCGCCTCCTCGCAGCATGGGAATGCCCATGGCATGCAAAGCGTCGGCGATTTCATCGAGAACTTCACGACCTTCCACGGCACATGGCCCGGCGATGATGGGAATGGCCTGTCCTCCCAGTTCTACATGTTCGCCGATACGTATTTTGGTGTTTTCTTCTTTGAATTCTCGACTTACCAACTTGTAGGGCTGCAAAATGGGATGGGCCGCTTCCACACCGGGAAAGCTCGTAAAAGGAATCTCCTGAATCAAATCCCTTTCGCCGATGATTCCCACAATGGTGCGTCGTTCTCCTCGAGACAAATGCGTGCGCAGCCCCATTTTTTCGACGCGCGCAATGAGTTTGCGAAGATCTTCGTCTGTGTGTTCTGGTTTCATGACAACAATCATGGCGGGTCCTCCTTACCGGACTTGGTGGGGGAAAGCTTGGACTTTCCCGTTTCTTGGAATATCGGCGCAAACGTGCCGAGCCTTCAAAAACGACAAAGGCCGTGAGCTTGTGCCCACGGCCTAAGAACTCAAAAGGCCGTGGGCTTTGGGGTTAGCCCACGGCCTTGGTGCCGGCGTCCTGCGGCTTCGGACGGCTCAGCGCGGTGGTCGGCCAACCCCTAAGGGGCCCTGATACCACCCGTAATAAAAGTAAAAGCCCTGAACCGTTCCGTTGCGATGCATCCTGTTTTCCTTCTTGAGAAGCTTCAACGCCCTGCATCTTTGTGACAGGGTGATGCTTTATAGGGGACAATTCTTGAGCCTGTCAAGAGGTATGTGCGTTTTTTTTCGAAGGATGAAAAGAAAAGGATCGACGGGCCCGAAGGAGAACTTTTGCTTGACAAGGTCAGGGGGATTTCCTATAGGACAATGCTTCGAGTCGAACACCTGAAGTGGTTTAAGTGGAGATATCTTTATGAAAACGACGAGTGCCAAGTTCGATGCCAACGGAAGAAAATGGATTGTGGTGGATGCCGAAGGTCAGATTTTGGGCAGACTGGCCAGTGAGATCGCCGTGAGGCTTCGAGGCAAGCATCTGCCGACCTTTTCTCCTCATGTGGACACGGGTGATTTCGTGGTGGTCATCAACGCCGAAAAGGTGCGTTTGACCGGCCGCAAGTGGGAGCAGAAAAAGTATTACCGGCATTCGGGATACCCCGGCGGCTTGAAGGTCACGACGGCCAAAAAGCTGAACCAGGAACATCCTGAACGGCTCATTGAATTCGCCGTTCGAGGCATGTTGCCCAAGAATCGCCTCGGCCGCAAGCTTCTCAAAAAGCTGAAAGTTTATGCCGGCGCCGAGCATCCTCATGAAGCCCAGCAACCCACGGCCCTGAACCTGGGCAGCCGTAAGTAGTCAAGGAGTCGTCACATGGCGGAACAGAGTTTTTATGCAACAGGAAAGCGCAAATCAGCGGTCGCTCGAGTATGGCTCAAACCCGGTACGGGTCGCGTTGTGATCAACAACAAGCCTATCGACGAATACATTGTGCGTGAAACCAGCAAAATGATCATTCACCAACCCTTGATGCTCACGGGCACTTTTGGAAAGCTGGACGTGTACGTCAATGTGAGCGGCGGCGGCTTGAGCGGCCAAGCCGGGGCCATCAAACACGGCATTTCCAAGGCTCTCATTGAATTCAATCCGGAGTTCCGCCAGGTCCTGAAGCGAGCCGGCTTTCTCACGCGCGATTCCCGCGTCAAGGAACGCAAAAAATACGGGCAACGTGGCGCACGAGCTCGGTTCCAATACTCCAAACGCTAAGATTTTTTCAGCACGGCATCTTTTTCAGGGGCTCTCGCCAACGGTGTGGGCCCCTGAAGTTTGTCTGGGGGGTTACAACAGGGAGGCGGCCATGGTGCCAGTGTCCATTGCCGGTGCGTCCGGGTATACGGGCTTTGAGCTGATTCGGCTTTTGAGCGGGCATCCTCGAGTGCGCGTCACAACCGTCACGTCCCGAGCGAATCAAGGGGAAACTCTGGCCGACGTTTATCCCGCCTTGCGCGGCCATGGGGATCTGCGCTTTGAAGATACAGACCCGGAAGTGCTGACGCGTGAAGCTCGGTTGGTTTTCACCGCCCTTCCCCACCATGCCGCCATGGAAATTGTTCCGTCCTTGTTGGATCGCGGCGTGAGGGTGGTGGATTTAAGCGCCGATTTTCGGTTTCGAGACGCGTCCGTCTACGAAACCTGGTACCAAAAACACAGTGCCCCACATCTTCTGCAGGAAGCCGTCTACGGCCTTCCCGAGCTGTACCGAGAGCAAATCGCGTCCGCCCGCCTTGTGGGCAACCCGGGATGTTATCCCACAAGCATCATTCTTGCCTGTGCGCCCCTTCTTAAGGAAAAGCTCATCGCTGCAGAAACCATCATCGCTGATTCCAAGTCAGGCGTGAGCGGCGCGGGCCGAGGTCTGGCGCTTACAACCCATTACTGCGAAGTCAATGACGGGTTTCGCGCTTACAAAGTAGCCGAACATCGTCATACCCCTGAAGTGGAGCAAGAGCTGAGCCTTTTGGCGGGAAAGCCGGTACGTATCAGTTTCACGCCGCACCTTGTGCCCATGAGTCGCGGGATTTTAAGCACCGTCTATGCGCAATTGGAACCAGGGGTGCTGGAGCGTCATGTGGCGGAAGCTTTTCATGCTTTTTATGCGTCCGCACGCTTCGTGCGACTGTGCCCCTCCGGTCAATTTCCTACGACATTGCAGGTGCGGGGAAGCAACTATTGTGATCTCGCATGGAAGATGGATTCCCGCACGGGCCGGATCATCGTGGTTTCCGTGATTGACAATCTTACTCGAGGGGCTTCGGGCCAAGCGGTTTGCAACATGAACCTGATGCTGGGCTTTCCGGAAGACTGCGGACTAGAAGCCGCTCCATGGCAACCCTAAACGAGTCTTTCGTCACCGAATGTTCGGTACCCATGCCCGCTCCCAAGGCCGTTTCCGTGCCGTTGGACCCTCAAGTCAAGAGAAACTTCAAAGTCATTCTGGAATACGACGGGTCCCATTACCACGGCTGGCAGCGACAAAAAGGGGTTCTCACCATTCAGGAAGTGGTGGAATCCAAACTGGGAGTTATCCTAGGGCGGCCTGTGACGGTGCGCGCTTCAGGCCGTACCGATGCGGGGGTGCACGCCTTGGGACAAGTGATCAATTTTTACGCCAGGACACGGCTCAGCCCTCAAGACTTTCAACGGGGACTGAATGGTCTTTTACCGCCGGATATCGTGGTTCGGCACGTGGAAGAGGTGCCCGATTCTTTTCATGCATCCTATTCGGCCGTCAGCAAAACTTATGAGTACCGTATTCTCAACCGAGTGCTGCCGTCGGCTTTGGAACGCCTCTACACCTGGCATGTGCCCAAACCCTTGAACCTGGAAGCCATGCAACAATGCCTTCCCGTCTTGTTGGGAACCCACGATTTTCGTGCCTTCATGGCTGCCGGGTCCTCGGTGACACAGACGGTTCGCACCATGATAGCTGCCCATATATGGAAACCCGATCCTGATCACATCTATTTGCGCTTTCAAGCTACGGGGTTTCTAAGGCATATGGTTCGCAATCTTGTGGGCACTTTGGTTCGTGCCGGCCGCGGCCTTATGACACCGCAGGAACTGGAGGCCATCCTTGAGAGTCGGGATCGAAGCCGCGCGGGCATGACGGCGCCAGCCCATGGACTTTATCTGGTCTGCGTCGAGTACGGGAGGGGAGACAAGAACACAGCACCGCTAAGAGGGGAAGAAACATGAAACTTTCGCAACGAGTGCAGCAGGTCAAACCGTCGGCGACCCTTGCCATCAACGCCAAAGCCAAGGCTTTACGCAGCCAAGGGGTACGGGTCATCAGTTTCGGTGTGGGAGAGCCCGATTTCGACACACCCCATCACATCGGGCAAATGGCCGTCCAGGCCATTTTCCGGCGGCAGACACGCTACACGCCTGTCCAGGGTATTGCGGAACTGAAAAATGCCGTGATTCGCACCATTGAAGCCGATTACGGCCTAAGGTACGAACCCGATGAAGTGCTGGTCTCGTGCGGCGGAAAACATTGTCTCTACAACCTGTTTCAGGCCGTACTGGATCCCGGTGATGAGGTGATCATTCCCAGCCCCTACTGGGTGTCCTACCCTGACATGGTGCGCCTGGCCGGAGCGGAACCCGTGTTCGTGCCGTCTCAAGAGGATCGCGGTTTCAAAATGACGGGCGAAGAGCTGCAAAAAGCCATCACACCACGGACCCGCATGCTTGTTCTCAACAGCCCGTCCAACCCTACAGGAACCCATTATCGGCCCGAGGAACTGCGGGATCTGGCCGATGTTCTCATGGAACACGACCAGGTCATCATCGTCTCCGATGACATCTACTATCGCATTCTCTTTGACAACCTTCGCTGGGCCAATCTGGCCATGGTGGAGCCGCGGCTTAAGGCACGTACTTTTGTCGTCAACGGAGTGAGCAAGACCTATGCCATGACGGGCTGGCGCATCGGCTATTTGTTGGGGGACCGGGAAGTGATCAAGGCAGCGGGAAAAATTCAAAGCCAGTCCACCAGCAATCCGTCATCTGTGGCTCAATGGGCGGCTGTAGGGGCTCTTGAGGGGGATCAGGAAACCTGCAGACACATGGTTCAAGTGTTTGCTGAAAGAAGGGCGTATGTCATGGAACGGCTTTCTCGAATTCCCGGAGTGACCTGCCCCATGCCTGACGGAGCTTTCTACGTGTTTCCCAACGTGAGCGCTTACTATGGGGGCACGGTGAGTGGTCGGTCCATTCAAGGCTCCGCAGACATGGCCGACTATCTCATGGAAGAAGTGCACCTGGCGGTGGTGCCCGGGGATGCTTTCGGCGAAGATCGCTGTATTCGGCTTTCCTTCGCTCTATCGATGGAGGAGCTTCGAGAAGGATTTGACCGGCTGGAACAGGCACTTCGAAAGATCGGGAAATCATGAAGCCGTGAAATCGGGAAATCGGAAAGTCGTGAAGTCGAGAAGTGGCGATGTCGTGAAATCGTGAAGTGGGCAGGGTTGATCCGATGTACGATTTCGAACCCTGTCCTTTGACGTTCATTCGACCCCCACGCCCCACTCCACGATGCACGACTTCACGATTCACAATGGATTCACAAACTAGATGACACCCTTTTCTTTGAGCTGCTGGAGCTTTCCTTTGCCCAACCCGAGATACCTTTGATAGATGAACTCGTTGTCGGCGCCCACCGGACGGCAGATCCACTTGATTCGCCCCGGTGTGCGACTCATGGCCTTAAAGGACGAGTTCTGCACGAGCACTTCGCCGTAATAAGGATCTTTTCGCTTGACGAAGCTTTCGCGCACCCGCCAGTGATCTCGAGTGAGCACTTCGGTCGGGGTTTCCAGCCGTCCCGTCACCACGGTGCCTTTTTTGTCAGGGCGTCGACTGTATTCGGTGAGCATTTGAAGGATTTCTTCGGAGGTGTAGTTTTCTGTAAATTTTTCGATTTCGTGCTGAATCTTCGGCTGATTTTCGGGAGTCAACCGTTCCTTGATGGTAGGAAACATCTTCTGTAAATCGGGCCGGTTCATGATCTCACAGAGGGCAGCCCAGTTAGGATCCGTAAAACCGGACATGAAAGTATAGCCGTCCTTGCACTTCACGTAGGTGTAAGGAAAGACAGCGTAGTCATAATTGCCGGCTCGAGGCATTTCATTGCCGGACATGTGGTAGTATTGCATGACGTAGTTGGAAATGGAAAGAAGCCCTTCAGGGGGTGAACAGTCCACGAATTGTCCTTTGCCGGTGCGCCTTTTGACGAACATAGCGGCTTGAATACCGAAAGCCGCCCAAGCGCCGCCCACGTACCAACCCATCCAGTTGCCGTGTTTGAGAGGTCTTTTGTATTCGGGGGGGACTTCCGGGTCCAAATCGGGTTCACCGGTAATGGACATAATGACACCGCGTGCCTGAGCTACAATGTCGTAATCGGGTTGATTGGCGAATTTTTCCGAATCCTCACCGAAATGCCCCATGCTGTGCATACCGCAATAGATCAAGCCCGGGTTCAAGGCCTTGAGTTGCTCATAGCCGATGCCCAAAGAATCCATATAGCCAGGCTTAAAGGCTTCGATAACCACATCGGCCTTTGAGGCCAGGTTGCGAAACATGGCTTGCCCTTCGGGCGATTCCAAATTGAGCGTGATGTGAAATTTATTCCTTGCCTCGGTAAGGTACGCCAGCCCCGTGTCCTTGATCATGATGCCGTAAGGGGTCATCTTTCGGGCCAGGTCCCCGGCCGGAGGTTCAATGCGGATCACTTCAGCTCCAAATTCCGCCAAAATGGAAGAGGCGTACAGGGCGCCGAAGTTGGCGTAACTCACATCCAGAACCAGCATGTCATCGAGGGCTTCAGGCTTACGAAAAATATCTTTGGGATTGGTTTCCGCATAGGCCCATTTCGCGTAAGCTTCGTTGATGGCAAGCCCCACGATGGTCTTGTCTTCCTTGAGCATCGCCGCCAAAGCTTCATCGTCGAACATATCGTCATAGACCGAAGGTCCCATTTTTTTGTCTGTCATTCTCATCCTCCTGAAACGAATCGTCCAGTCCCTGTTTTTAGGCCAACTTCAGACCGCTCTTTCCATCCCAATCGGGGGGCGGGCAATGGGAAGGCACCGCCGGGTTCCACTGGAAGATGACCTTTTCCTCTTTCAGCTTTTCCACTTCTTCGTGGGGTAAACCAAGAAGTTTGGTCAGCACGTACTCATTGTCAAAACCCAAGGGACGGCATCCCCAGAAGAGGCGGCTCGGGGTTTCACTCAGGCGCGGCGGGTACACCTGTTGCACCATGGGCCCGTAAAGGGCGTCCTCGTATTCTTGGATGGCACCCCGTTGACGAAAATGGGGCCGATGGTAGGCGTCCTTGGCTGTGATGACTCGAGATGCCGCAAACCCGTATTGGTTGCCCAAAGCTTCCACCTCTTCAACTTTCTTGGTGCGAGTCCAAGCATCGATGATCTTTAAAAGTTCGCGGGCATTTTCATCCTTGAGCCGTTCCAGAGGATCGGCAAACCTTTGGCATAGTTCGGGCTTACCCATGGCCTGGCACAGACCTTTAAAGGAAGCGTCATCAAAAGCGGCCAGAGCAATCCAACCGTCGGCACAGTCAAAAAGATCCGAAGGACACACGGCCAAATCGCGGTTTCCGGATCGAGGGCGGTCTTGGCCGGTGAGATAAGCGTAGAGCCAGGTCCAGTCGAGGAATCGAATGACGTTTTCCACCTGCATATAGTCGATGAATTGCCCTTCCCCGGTACGCTCTCGATAGTTGAGAGCGGCCATGATGGCTACGGCGCACATCAAGGCTGTGATCCAGTCGGCAATCCACACCCCCGACTTGATGGGGCCTCGACCTTCAAAACCCGTAATGGGCGAAAGCGCGCCCATGCTTTGGGCCACAGCGTCATAGCTGGTACGACCGGTCCAAGGTCCCCAGCTACCGTAACCGGACACGTGCAGCTGAATGATACGAGGGTTGACTTCCTTGAGATCTTTATAGCTCAGGCCCCATTCCGCCATGCGTCCCGGTGTTAGGTTGTCCGCCACCACGTCGGCCTTCTTGACCAGTTCCAGGAAAAGTTCCTTGGCCTTAGGATGGCCCAAATGCATTCCCACCCAATATTTGTTGTGATTCTCAATTTCCAGTCCGGGCGACATATTCTTCCAGAAGAACGCATAAGGCGTCACAAAGCGCATCTGGTCGCCCTTTTGCCCCTCAAACTTGATCACCTCCGCGCCGAATTCCGCCAGATAGTCACAGCACGCCGGGCCCAGCACCACGTAACACACTTCAAGGACCCGCACGCCCTCCAGAGGCATTCGCTTACCAAAGAGATTTTCCACATTGAACAGTTCCTTCATGCGCTCCTGGTACGATTTGCCTTGGTCCATTCAGATACCTCCTCTTCGTTGACGAACCGATCTTCTGGCTCGAATGCCTCGAGCCGCCCTTGGGTGGGATGAAATGGATGGGACTTTGCCTTTCGGACCGATCGGTGCCAAGACATCGCACAGGAAATGACCAGAACCGCAGGGTCCGAAGGAGTAGGAGGCGTGCAGGAACAGCGAGACGATCCAAAGGTGAAGAGGAACGCGTGAAAGCAGAAGCCCTCGTGTGCGCCCGAACGGTCTTTTCTGTGAACCGAGTTTGCTTGTAGCAAATTATCTTTTTCACGGTCAAGAAGGAAGTGCGGCATCGTCCGTGTTTTGTTTGAATAGACGTAGGGGCGGGGCTTCGCCTCGCCGCGACCTTAAAATGGCCTTGAAGACCTTGGTATTGTGAGGTTTCGAACAAGCCGGCACGATGGAGGAGGAGTTTTTCTGGAGGACATTGGGGTTTTTGGTTGACAGGCAAGAGCGAGTCAAGTAGAGAGCAGGAAGTCTTTTTCAGTGAGTGATCTTGAGGTGTTGGAAGAGTTCTCAAGGGGTGTTTTGAGGGTTTGAAAAAGCAAGAACAAGGAGGGCACTATGGCACGTAGAAGATGGTTGGCTTTTGTGGCAGGGCTTTGTGGTGTGGCTTTGGCCTTGACAGGACCTGTGTCGGCTCAGGAAACCATCAAGATCGGAGCCTATCTGCCCATGACGGGGGCGGTGGCGGCCTACGGCCAAATGGAATGGGACGGCATTCAAATTGCCAATGAAATGAAGCCGACGGTTTTGGGCAAGAAGATCGAGCTTGTTCTTGTGGACACCAAGAGCGACAAGATTGAAGCGGCCAACGCCGTGAGCCGTCTGGTAGAAAAGGAAAAGGTCGTGGGGATCATCGGGGAGGCCATCAGCGGTAATTCCATGGCGGGCAACCCCATTTCCGAAGCGGCTAAGATTGTTTCCGTGAGTCCTACGGCGACGAATCCTCTGGTCACCCAGGGAAAGCAATACGCTTTTCGCGCCTGTTTCATCGATCCTTTTCAAGGAGAAGTGGCCGCTCGGTTTGCCGTCAATGAACTGAAGGCCAAAACCGCCGCCGTCATCATCGACATCGCGCAGGATTATTGCGTGGGTTTGGCCAACTTCTTTGTGAAGGAATTCGTGAAGCTGGGCGGCAAAGTGGTTTCCACCACCTACATTCAGACCGGCGACCAAGATTTTTCGGCCCAGCTTTCTTCCGTGCAGGCCGCGAAACCTGACATCATTTACGCTCCCAACTACTACACGGAAGACGCCCTCATGGCCAAACAGGCTCGAGATCTGGGCATCAATGTGCCCATTCTCACGGGAGACGGCGCTCAGGCCGAGGAATTGATCAAGATCGGCGGCAAGGCCGTGGAAGGCATGTACTTTACCGGTCATTTCCACAAAGAGGGGGCCACAACGGACCTGGCTAAGGAATACATCAAGCGTTTTGAAGCCAAAAAAGGCAAAGAAGCGGACGCCTTTGGAGCCTTGGGGGCTGATGCTTATTTCCTGCTTGTGGAAGCCATCGAAAAGGCGGGGTCTACGGAAGGCCCAAAGGTTCGTGAAGCCATGGTGGCCATCAAGAACTTCCCCGGGGTGTCCGGCCTCATCACCATGCAGGACAATGGGAACCCCATCAAGAGTATGGTCATCAACAAAGTGAAAGACGGCAAGTTTGTGTATGTGACGACGGTCAACCCGTAGGGCCGCGCCGTGCAAGCTCCTTGCGGCTTCGGGCTCTTTGAAGGGCGCCTTGAAATGGAAGACGCTTCAAAAGCCCGAAACCTTGCCGCGGCTGAAAGCCCTATTGTGGAAAGTTCCAAAGGGCGCTACGGATAAAGATTCTACAAAGCGCGTGAACCCATCAAGGAGCAGGGCCGGCACCGCACGCCCTGCTCTTTTTTGCGTAACGCCAAGAGCAAGAAATTAAAGGACGGCCTCGTGACGATTGACATCTTCATGCAGCAGGTCATCAACGGGATCTCCTTGGGCAGCCTTTATGCCCTGGTGGCCATCGGCTATACCATGGTCTACGGGATTCTTCGGCTGATCAATTTCGCCCACGGCGATCTGCTCATGGTGGCCGCCTATGCGGCCATTTATGCGGTGACCCTGTTAAGTCTTCCGTGGCAGCTGAGTTTTCCTTTGGTCATGGTTTTGACGGGTTTATTCGGCGTCCTTTTGGACCGGGTGGCCTACAAACCCTTGCGGGACGCTCCACGCATCTCTTTGCTTATTTCCGCCATCGGCGCCTCTTTTCTTCTGGAAAACCTTGCCATCGTCATCATCGGCGGTGTCCCCAAGGGTTTTCCTCGACCGGACGTCTTTGCCAAGGTCATCGATTTGTGGGGGTTGCGCATTCAAGTCCTGACCATCTACACGCCTGTGCTGACCCTCGCGCTTCTTCTGGGTCTTTTGTACATCGTGCATCGCACCAAGGTCGGAAAAGCCATGCGGGCGGCCTCCAAGGATTTTGAAACCACACGCCTCATGGGCATCAACCTGGACCGCATCATCGCCGTCACATTCTTTCTGGGCTCCAGCCTCGCCGCCGCCGGCGGCATCATGTGGGCCATGAAATATCCTCAGGTCAACCCCTTCATGGGGGTCATTCCCGGACTCAAAGCGTTTATCGCCGCCGTGTTGGGAGGTATCGGCAATATCGTCGGTGCCGTGGTCGGTGGCTTTGTTTTGGGGCTTGGCGAGATCCTCATTGTGGCCCTATTCCCCCAGATGGCCCAGTACCGAGACGCCTTCGCCTTTACCGTTCTCATTCTTGTGCTGCTTTTTCGTCCTACGGGCATCATGGGTGAACCCATTACCGACAAGACGTGATTCGATGTGAAGGAATCCAGGATGAACAGATCTACACGAAATATTCTGTGTAACATTTTGTTGTTGGCGGTTCTCACCGTTATTCTTTTTTTATTTGAAAAGTATGGGTCGGAATATCAAATCCGTATCCTTAACAATATGGCCATTTTTATCACGCTGGCGGTGAGCTACAATCTTGTAAACGGTTATTGCGGTATTTTGCATTTGGGACCCAACGCCTTCATTACCATCGGCGCGTACACGTCCGCCCTGCTGACCATGTCCCCGGCTGAAAAGCAGATGAGTTTCATCATTGAACCGCTCATTTGGCCTTTGAGCGTCATTCAGGTGCCTTTTGCGGTTTCCTTGATGGCGGGCGGCATCACGGCGACCGTTTTCGCTTTTCTGATCAGTTTTCCCGTTTTTCGAGTGCGTGGTGACTATCTGGCCATTGTGACCCTAGGTTTCGGTGAAGTGATTCGTGTGCTGTGCAACGCCATGCAAAGTCTCACCAACGGCCCGCTGGGCCTCAAGGGCCTCACCCCCTACACGACCCTGTGGTGGTCATGGGGTGTGGCCGTCTTCACGGTGGTGGTTATCACCCAATTGGTGAACAGCAGTTATGGCCGGGCCATGAAGGCCATTCGCGAGGACGAGACCGCCGCCAAAGCCATGGGAGTCGATCCCTTCAGGCATCTTCTGCTGGCTTTTCTCATCAGTGCGTTCTTTTCGGGGGTTGCCGGAGGTCTTTTGGCTCATCTCATCACGACCATTTCACCGACCCTTTTCACCTTCTTTCTCACCTTTAATTTGCTCATCATCATCGTTGTGGGCGGATTAGGAAGCACCAGCGGAGCAGTTATTGCGGCGGCTTTGTTCGCTTGGGGTGGAGAGGCTCTGCGTGTTGTGGAGAGCCCTATGAATTTTGGGTTGTTTACCATTCCCGGCATTCCAGGCATGCGCATGGTCCTGTTCAGCATCATTCTCATGGTGGTGATTCTTTTTGCTCGACGGGGCATTATGGGGCGAAGCGAACTGTCCTGGGACCGTTTCTTTGCCGCGCTTCGTCTGCAGAGCAAGGTATAGGTGTTGTGCATGAACGATTTCTTTCGCCTCGACAATTTGGTCATGCAATTCGGGGGGCTTACAGCCGTCAAAGATTTCTCCATCGTCATTGAACCCGGGGAATTGGTGGGCCTTATTGGACCCAACGGAGCGGGGAAGACCACGGTCTTCAATATGATTACCGGGTTTCTGACTCCTACGTCCGGCAGGGTATTGTGGCAAGGAAAGGACATTACCGGAGCGGCGCCGCATATGGTGACGGCTCAAGGGATTGCCCGCACCTTTCAAAATATTCGCCTCTTTACGGACATGACCGTTTTGGAAAATGTGATGGTTTCTTTCCACCACACCATTCGTTCCCGTTTTTTCAAGGCGATGCTCGGACTTCCTTCCCACAAAAAAGAAGAAGCTCGCATCAAAGAAGAAGCTCGTGGTTTCCTGGAAGAACTCCATCTCGGCCACCTTGCCGATGAAAAGGCCGGTGCCCTGCCCTACGGTCAGCAACGCCGCTTGGAAATCGCTCGAGCCTTGGCCGCTCGCCCCAAACTCTTGTTGCTGGATGAACCGGCTGCAGGCATGAACCCTCAGGAAACCATGGAACTGGCCCAGCTGGTACGCCAGATTCGAGACCGGCATCGCCTCACCGTCTTTCTCATCGAACACGACATGAAATTCGTCATGGGACTGTGTGAACGCATCAAGGTGTTGGATTACGGCATCACCATCGCTGAAGGAAGCCCTGCAGAAATCCAACGTCACCCGGACGTCATCAAGGCTTATCTCGGAGAGCCCAAGCATGCTTGAAGTCAAGGATCTGCATGTCTACTATGGCGGTATTCATGCCCTGAAGGGGATTCATCTGAAAGTGCCTCAAGGGCAGATCGTGACCCTCATCGGGGCCAACGGTGCCGGCAAGACCACGACGTTGCGGGCCATTTCGGGCCTTGTGCGCCCGAAAAGTGGAAGCATTCTGTTTTTGAATCACGAACTGACCCGCATGCCTACATACAAGATCATTCGGCTCGGTATCGGCGTCGCTCCCGAGGGGCGAAGAGTTTTTCCCAACCTGACCGTTCTGGAAAACCTTGAACTCGGCGCTTACAATCGACCCCCTGGAGAACTTCGAAAAGATTTGGAATGGATTTACTCCCTTTTTCCACGGCTTAAGGAACGCTCCAAACAACTGGCCGGCACCTTGAGCGGGGGGGAGCAGCAAATGTTGGCCTTGGGGCGAGCCCTCATGAGTCGGCCTAGCCTGGTGCTTTTAGACGAGCCGTCCCTGGGGTTGGCACCTCTGGTGGTGGAAGAGGTTTTTCAAACCATTCAGAGTATCAACGCTCAAGGAGCGACCATCTTGCTGGTGGAACAAAACGCCATGGCCGCCCTGCACGTGGCCCACTATGGTTATGTTCTGGAAACAGGCCGTATCACTTTGGAAGGTACGGGAAAGAATCTTCTGGCGGATGAACGCGTTCGCAAAGCCTATCTTGGCGAGGATTGAGAAGGTTGAACAAGGGCAGACTTGTTTGAAAGCGCGGCAAAGGCGGCTCGAGCTTCGCGAAGAAAGGCTTTCACTTTTTCCGCATCCTTTCGTCCTGAAGAATCTTCCAGCCCCGTATGAGCGTCAACGCCGGCAGGACGCACCATGCGAATGGCAAGGGCCACATTCTGAGGGTTGAGTCCTCCGGCAAGAATCACCGGTTTGCCGGATCGCTCCACGATCCATCGGCTCACCGTCCAGTCATGGGTTTTTCCCGTGGCTCCGCAGGCCCCTGTTTTCGGATCCCAGGTGTCTGTAATCAGAGCCTGCAGATATGGGAGGAGCGGCTTCAATTTTTCTAAACAATCTTCGCCACTCATTCCAGGTCTGACAATGACGCTTTTGATGATCCATAAGCTCGGCCAGGCCTCTTTCAGGCGACGAAGTTCCTCCGGAGTGATGTCACCGTGTAACTGCACGGCTTTCACGCCCAAGAACCTGGACAGATGGTAGATTTCACGCCACCGATTTTCGTAGGTGATCAGCACGGGAGTCACAAAAGGGGGAAGAAGGGCAATCAGGCCGGCGGCCTCCCGCTCCGTCACATCCTCACAATGCAACGCCAGACGCAAGGGAAATCCCAACCAAGGAACGCCCAGCGCTGCAAGCATGCGGCATTCCTGAGCATCACACACTCCCGCCACTTGAATAATCGGGGTCTGAAAACCCTGAGGGGCATTGGGCGGCATGGGTGACCCCATCCTGTCGACCTTCGAGGATCAACACGTGTTGGAAACCTTTACAAAATCCCTTATAAATTAAAAGGATTTCATCGGAGTGGAAAGGAGAAAAGCCTTGTGGAAGACGCCTCAAAAGCCGTCCCTGTCTAGCGCTCCAACATTGTCGGCTCCGCTGGCGGATCGAATGCGGCCCCGTCGCCTTGAAGAATTTGTGGGCCAAAAGCATCTTCTGGGTGAAGGCAAGATTCTTCATCGGCTTTTGAGTCGAACCCTTTTTCAGTCGCTCATTTTATGGGGGCCACCCGGCTGTGGCAAAACCACCTTGGCCCAGCTCATCGCAGCCCACACTCAAGGCCACTTCATGGCCCTTTCGGCTGTCACGGCGGGAACCAAGGAAATTCGCGAATCCGTAGAGGAGGCGCGCCGAGTTTTTGCCACGGAACAGAGACGTTCCTGGCTTTTCATGGATGAAATCCATCGCTTGAACAAAGCCCAGCAGGACGTCCTACTGCCTCATGTGGAAAAAGGAACCCTCTATCTTTTGGGGGCTACCACCGAAAACCCTTCCTTTGAAATCATTCGTCCTTTACTTAGCCGTTGCCATGTGTTGGTTCTGGAACCTTTGTCCGAGGAAGACCTTACGCAGGTGATCACAAGGGCCCTCAGGGATCCGGATCGAGGCTTGGGGATGCTTCGTCCCGTCATGAGCGAAGAGGCCCTGAGGCTTTTAGTCAAGGCTGCCGGCGGGGATGCCCGTGTGGCTCTGAACCTGCTGGAAACGGCCGTTTTAAGCACAGCTCCTGACCCGGACGGTTTTCGACGTCTCGAACCCTCAGCGCTGGTCGACGTCTTGGAACGGCCCTCGCATTACGACAAGAGCGGTGAAGAACATTACAACTTGATTTCCGCCTTTCACAAGAGCCTTCGAGGTGGCGATCCGGACGCGGCCCTTTACTGGATGACTCGAATGCTTCAAGCCGGAGAGGATCCCCTTTACATCGGGCGTCGGCTTGTTGTGGCTGCGTCCGAAGATGTGGGACTTGCCGATCCTTTTGCTTTGGTCTTGGCCATGAACGCCGTTCGTGCCTATGAGTTGCTGGGAAGTCCTGAAGGGGAACTCCACTTGGCTCAGGCGGCGGTGTATGTCAGTCTTGCGCCGAAAAGCAACAGCGTCTACAAGGCCTTGAAAGCGGCTCGTGAATGCGCTCGAAAAACCCCATACGACCCCGTGCCTTTTCATCTCAGAAATGCCCCGACGGCGCTTCTGAAGGAGCTGGGATACGGAAAAGATTATCGATATCCTCATGACTCGCCGGAAGGATGGGTTCCCGAAGTGTATCTGCCCCAAGGGTTGGCTGGGACCGAGTTTTATGAACCCAAGGAGCGGGGTTGGGAAGGAAAGTGGAAGGAGGCTTTGGCTCGACGCCGAGCCTTGGTGAAAAAACGGGATGATCAAAGATAAAAAAAACCATGGGGTCATGTCCTTGACTGTGTTAGAGAGAAGGGATGATGGGTCTCCTTCCAAATCCTGGCGACTCAAGAACGCCGTTTTGCCCCTCAGAGACTCAAAAGCGGATGCGGTCCCGATCCCCGTGAACCTTGCCACGGGAAAACCTTTTCGATTGGTGAAGTACGTAGCGGTATCCAGCCTGATCGTTATCTTGGTCTGCACGTTGCTCCTTTCCACTTTTCTTTCTCACAAGGCTCGAAAAATTCTCGTCCAAAAGAGTGAGGAGTATGCTTTTCTGACGGCCGAGAACTTGAACCATCAGGTTTTCTTTCAATTTACGACCGTTGTGGTCGCCGTAGAGGGTGAAGTTCGACTCAGTCGCAAAGAGCAGTACCAACGTTTGGACAAAGTGGTTCGAAACGCCATTTACGGACTGGCCGTAGAGAGTGTGAACATCTACACTGACGAAGGTGTTTTGGCCTACAGCACGGAAGATGTGCCTTTGGGGGAAAAGAAAGATCTGGGAGAGGCTTTTCAAAAGGCTCTCAATGGAGGCATGTTTTCCATCATGGAAGGCCGGCATCTTTCGATTCTGGGGATTTCCTGGCCCATCGGGCCTCAAAAGCTACGCACCTATTTGCCCATGTGGGAGGAGCGTCCTTTAAGCTGGAAGCGGGGGCGTATTCTCGGCGTCTTTGAATTCACGCAGGATGTCACGGCTGACCATGTGAACATCGCCCGTTTTCAGGTGATCATTTTTGCCAGCATTGCCACTTTTGTGGGGGTGCTGTTTGCCGCGCTTGTGGCCATTTTGCGTCGTGCGGAGAAAATTCTTGAAGCACGGGCTCGTGAACGCCAGAAACTTGAGCAGGAGCTGCAACGGACGGAGAGGCTCGCGGTTCTTGGGGAAATGATTGCAGGGGTGTCGCACGAAATCAAAAATCCTTTGGGAATCATTCGAAGTACCGCAGAACTTTTGGAAAAACGTCTGCAGGAACCTCGGCAGAAAAAGCTGGCATCCATCATGATTGAAGAGGCTACGCGGCTCAACAATATCGTGACGGAATTTTTGGACTTCGCTCGTCCTAAGGACTTGAGGCCCGAGCCTTGCCGAGTGGAAGAGATTCTTGAACGAAATCTTGCGGTGATCGAGGCGGAATGCCAAAAACGAAACATTCGCATTGAGAAGGATTTTCAAGCGGGGGAGGCTGTTTTGAAAGCCGACGCCAATCTTTTATACCGCGCTTTCTTGAACCTCTTAGTCAATGCGGTCCAGGCGATGGAAACGGGAGGCACTCTGGAAATCGCCACGTCTCTAAAGTGTGTGGACAGTCGAAAGCAACCGATGCTGGAAGTGCGTGTCAACGATACGGGACCCGGCATTCCTCCGGAATTGCTGCCGAAGATTTTTAACCCCTTTTTCACAACCCGTGAAAAAGGAACTGGACTGGGATTGTCCATCGTGCTGAGCATCATTCAGAGTCATCAAGGCTCGGTGGAGCTCAAGCCTCGGCCGGAAGGAGGCACGAGTGCCGTGGTGCGATTGCCTTTGAGCCTTTCGGATCAGGGCGAAGCCACATCTTGACGAGTTTTTGAGAAGGCGCATGCTCAAGACTTACCGAGACCAGTGTGAGACGTAGTTTCATGGGAAACGTTCTGATTATCGACGACGAAAAGAATTACCTCATTATTTTGGAAGATTTGCTTACCGAAGAGGGGCACCATGTGATGACGGCCGAAAGCGGCCGGGACGGTTTGGAAATCGTTCAAAACAACGATCTGGATGTGGTGATTACCGACATGAAAATGCCGGGGATGGACGGCATGCAGGTTCTGGAACAGGTGCTCGCCTTCAATGCGGATCTTCCGGTGATCATGATGACGGCTTTCGGTACGGTGGAAAAGGCTGTGGAAGCCATGAAGAAAGGAGCCTTTCACTATATTCTCAAGCCCTTTGAAAACGAAGAACTGAAAGTTCTTGTGCAAAAGGCCGTGGAGCACCACCAAATTAAGCGTCAGAACCGGCAGATGAAAGATATACTGGCGGAGCAGCACCAGTTTCATAACATTGTGGGAAAAAGCGAGCCCATGCAAAGGGTCTATGCACTGATTCGTAAAGTAGCCCCCACTAAGGCGACGGTGCTTATCACGGGAGAATCCGGTACGGGAAAAGAGCTTATCGCTCGAGCGATTCATTTCAATAGCCCTCGAAAGACAGGTCCTTTCATCTCGGTCAACTGTGGCGCTCTTCCGGAAAATCTTTTGGAAAGCGAGCTCTTCGGCCATGAGCGGGGAGCGTTTACGGGAGCTGTCGGGTTACGTAAGGGTCGATTTGAACTGGCCCACGGTGGGACTCTCTTTCTGGATGAAATCAGTGAAATGTCCCCGCCCCTTCAAGTAAAGCTGTTGCGAGCTTTGCAGGAAATGCGTTTTGAACGTGTGGGTGGCACAGAAACCCTTCATGTGGATGTCCGCGTCGTGGCCGCTTCCAACCGAAATCTCAAGGAAGAAGTTGCCGCCGGTCGATTCCGCTCCGACCTTTTCTTTCGTTTGAATGTGGTCCATGTGCAATTGCCGTCCCTTCGAGAACGTCCGTCGGACATCCCTCTTCTTGCGCAGCATTTTCTCAGAAAATACGAGAAACAGACAGGCCGAGAAGGCCTTCGCTTTCGGCCTGAAACTCTTCGTGCCCTGCTGGACTATTCTTGGCCGGGAAATGTTCGAGAATTGGAAAACGTCGTGGAACGCGCCGTCATTCTTTGTCCAGATCAGGAAATTACCCTCGAGGACTTGCCGGCGGAGATCCTGTCTTCGGCACCGAGTCTCTCCCCCGGTTCGATAACCTCGCCGCCGGAGCCGTCTGTTCGCCTGGAAGGTGGGAGGGAGACATCGGATCGACGAGAAGCCTTGAAGATTCTTCCTCCAGGTCCACAGCGCGTCCGACAGCTTCGTGCCTTGGATTTCGTGCAGTCGCAAGGCTACATTACCAACCGAGATTATGCGCGCCTCAACGAGGTTTCCGAACGCCAGGCTTTGAGGGAATTGACGGACATGGTGGATAAAGGCCTGTTGGTGCGTATGGGAAAAGGGCGAAGTTGCCAGTACGTTTTCGCCCAAGAAACCTCATGAAAGGCACGCTGCGTGGTGTTCCCGCCCCTTTTCTGGAATCTTTCGTCCTAGAACGGGTTTTTCCTTGGAAGCGCGAACGTCTCGACCGCACAAAGCACGGGTTGGACGCATGCGCTTCCATGGGAAAACCATCGCCTTTCGTCAAGGTCGAACAGTTTTCCGGGTTTTCGTTTCCCAGAGACTCGGCAAAGCGCTTGACATCGTGGGGCAAGCCAATAGAATTGCGCGGAGCCCCAAGACGGCTAGGCCTATGATCCCTCCACGTGACCAGAATCAACAGGAGAATCACTTATGCAGACGGTGGCGGACAAAATCAAGGAACTGCGAGAGCGCGAAGCGAAGATCAAAGAGATGGGCGGCGAAAAGGCCGTCGCTGCGCAGCATGAGCGGGGAAAAATGACCGCGCGGGAACGTTTGGAATATTTCTTTGACCCCGGAACGTTTCGTGAACTGGACATCTTCGTCAAGCACCGCGGGACCTTGTTTGGCCTGGACAAGATGGACATTCCTGCAGACGGCGTCATTACGGGTTACGGCCTGGTGAATGGTCGACAGGTGTTCGCCTTTTCCCAGGACTTTACCGCTCGAGCCGGCACTTTGGGGGAAATGCATTCACGCAAGATCTGTAAAGTTATGGACCTGGCCCTCAAAGCCGGAAAACCCTTTGTGGGTTTCAACGATTCAGGGGGTGCTCGTATTCAGGAAGGGGTGGATGCCTTGTCCGGATACGGTCAGATCTTTTATCGCAACGCCATCAGTTCCGGGGTGATTCCCCAGATTTCCGCCATTATGGGACCGTGCGCCGGCGGTGCGGTGTATTCTCCGGCCATGACGGACTTCGTCTTCATGGTGAAAAACACCAGCTACATGTTCATTACAGGTCCTGATGTCATTAAATCGGTGCTGGGAGAAGAGATCACCCAAGAAGAGCTGGGCGGAGCCATCGCCCACAGCACCAAGAGCGGGGTTGCGCATTTCGCCTGCGAAAACGATCAGCATGCTATCGATGAAATCAAAAGGCTCCTGACTTTCTTGCCGGATAACAACATGGAAGACCCTCCCATTGTGGATACCGGCGATGATCCGTATCGGCTGGCTCCCGAGCTGGATACGATCCTTCCGGATAATCCCATGGGTGCTTATGACATGAAGGATGTCATTCGTGCCATTGTGGATCGAGGGGATTTTTTTGAGGTCCACGAAGGATATGCTCAAAACATGGTGGTAGGCTTTGGGCGACTCAACGGCCGAACCATCGGAATCATTGCCAACCAGCCTAAAGTGTTGGCCGGCTGCTTGGATGTGGATTCTTCCGATAAGGCCACGCGGTTCATTCGCTTCTGCGATGCTTTTAACATTCCTTTATTGACCTTGGCGGATGTGCCCGGCTATTTACCTGGTAAGCAACAGGAATGGGGCGGCATCATTCGTCATGGTGCCAAACTTCTGTGGTGCTATTCCGAAGCGACGGTACCGAAGGTCACCCTCATTATTCGCAAGGACTATGGTGGATCCTACTTAGCCATGTGTTCCAAGGATCTGGGTGCCGATATCGCTTTGGCATGGCCGACGGCGGAAATCGCCGTCATGGGCGCCGAAGGTGCGGCCAATATTATCTTTCGAAAAGATATTCAGTCGGCACCGGATCCCGTGGCGAAGCGAAAAGAAAAAATCGAGGAGTATCGAAATCTCCTCTACAACCCCTACATTGCCGCTTCTCGAGGATATATCGACGCAGTTATCGTTCCCAGTGAAACTCGGGCTCGCCTCGTGGAAGCCTATGAACTTCTGGCGACCAAACGGCAGGCTTTACCTCCCAAAAAGCATGGGAACATTCCCATGTAATGAAAAACAGCACAAAAGCCTTTGGAAAAAGGAAATGGTTGAAAGGGACGGCCGTTGCGCCGTCCCTTTTCATTTTTCCAAAAGGGTTCATGTTCTCAGGTACAGGTTTCTTGAAGGCTGTTCGAGAACGTCCGAGGACCGTTGGGCCGAATGCGGTTGTAAAAGAGTAGCGAGGCACGCCTCGCCACGACAAGGCTTCAAGGGGGTCTTTTCCTAAAAACACAAAACTTCGACACGCTCTTTATGCACGAGGGACGCGCGCACCTTCAGATAAAAAACCGTTCTCGGAAGAAATTTTGAAAGGCTAACTTGCGCTTTTCCTTGAAAAAAAAGAGGATCATGGTCGGTCGGTCAGGCGGTAGGATTGGCCTGCCACTTGCAACACGTACTTTTGGGATTGGGAATCGTAGACCAGTCGAGAGGCCAGTTCGTAATAGGCAGGCTTGGCAAACCGTGCCAAAAGGTTTTTTCGCGTAGCCAGGCAGTAAAGGGCGCTTTCCGCCCTGACCGAAAGGGTTTCCGGCCTCAAGGCTTCCCTGCGCCCATCTTCCAACTGAATGTGAACAGCCTGAATATTCCCGTCGGTGTCCTCATCCAAGAACACATACCGAACCCACAAAGGCGCATCGGCAACCCGTACAGGATGAACTTCCCCTTCGCAACGCACGTAATAACGACCGTCTCTTTCAAAAAGGGAGCGGCTCAGCATGCGAAAAAGTTCAGGGTCCGTCACGGGATTTCCTTCACAGAACCAATTTCCATGCGCATCGATAAAGTAGTCATAAACGTGTTTTTGCTGCGGCATGCCCTTGTCCACGCCGTCGCTTCGGATCTAGAAGGTGAAATCCACGGCAATGATCTGGTCACAGAGGCTTCGAACCAATTCCAAGACTTTCATGTGTTCCGGGTGCGCTTGATATCGTTTCAGGGCTTCCATGTCCTGAAAGCTGGAAACCAAAGCAAAATCATAGGATCGTTGGGATCGAACGATGTCACGTCCAAAATCATAGGAAAGTATCTCCGGAATGGTTCCAGGGAGCCGATCCAGCCCCTGTTCCAACCGTGTGATATCCTCTTCGCCGACTCCCGGTTTGAATTTCATCACCACCACGTGTTTAATCATGGACGCCTCCGTTTTTCTTGATGTCACTTGTCGCCAAAACCCTTTCAAGACACCGCGTCACGCTTTTTTTCACGTCGCTTTTTCATTGCGACGGCTTATCCAGCTGTCTTGCTGTCTCTCAAGCGTCGTACGTCGCCGATACGAATCGTAAGCTTTTGCCCGTCAAAGTATTCCAGGAGAGGGATGGTGTACTTGCGGCTGGCCTGCGTCATTTCCTTAAACTGAGCCGCCGAAATCTCGCCATGTTGTTGCAGAAAGGCCACCAATTTATCCTGTAAGTCGGCGATGGCTTCGGCGTGGAAAAATAAATCCTCCTTGACCTTGATCAAACGTCCCTGATTCAGCATCCAATCCAGAACGTCTTTATGCTGCCGGGATGTTCCGGGAAGTCGACTGGACACATCTTTAAAAAAGGGAGGCTGTAGGCCGGCTTCTCGGTAAGTTTTTTCCATGTGCTCCTGAATCGCCTTTTCTTCAGCGCTCAAATCTCCCTTATGGCTGGCAAGACGCACCCATTCCTTTTCCAGGACCACGGTCCCTTCTTCCCCAAGTCGACGCAGCACGTAGTGAAGCAGCTTCGGATCCACGGGCCGGTCGGTCTGAGCCGGAATCTCCTCCTTGGGCATGCCGGGTTTAAGAGGGTTTTTTGCGTGGTAGGTTTCCAAAATGGTTTTGATGTCGGCCTGCAGGGAGGCTAAGGACTCGGGATCGATAAACCGACGGTTTTCTCGGTCGTAAAGGACGGCCTTTTTCCGGGAAAGGAGCGTTTCCAAGGCCTCGGAAAAAGATTTTCCGAAAAGGTTGGCTCGAATTTGGAGTTCTTTTTCAGAAACGCCAAGCCACCCGGCATCGCGAAGATGCCACCGAAGCACCTCGGAAGCTTCTCCGTCTTCCAAAGTTCTCAGGGCTTGGGCTGCCAAGGGTTTGTCTTTTCCCTTGTGCTTTTTGGGCACCGGATGCAAGACCGCGCCACCCCCCAGGGTTCGAATGGGCGAATAGGAACGCAAAACATAACGGTCTCCTCGAAGGACCGCTAAAGGTCGATCCAACCGTACCTGAGCATAGGTTTTTTCTCCTGGAGCCAGCTGCTCTCGGTCCAGAAGAACCAGGGTCGCCACCGTTTCGGTGGTTCCCGTATGAAACCGAATCTTCTGGCGGTCTTTGATCGGCTGGGGAATTTCGGGCAAGAGTTCCAGGGAAACATCCAGCATGTAACTCGAAAGCAGCGAATCCGGTGTTGCCACCACTTCGCCCCGTTGCAATGCTTCACGTTCCACACCTTGAAGATTGATGGCCGTCCGTTGCCCTGGAAAAGCTACCTGAACCTCCTGATTGTGGACCTGAAGACCTCGCACCTTGGTGCTTATCCCAGAAGGATAAACGGTCACGGGGTCCCCCACATGAAGCGTGCCTGAAAGACTGGTGCCGGTAACCACCGTGCCGAAACCTTTCATAGTGAAAACACGGTCGATGGACATGCGAAAGGGGCCTGAGGTGCTTCGAGCCGGGACTTTCGGGACCATTTGAAAGAGGACCTGTTTGAGGGTGTCCAGTCCTTCACCTGTGACCGCCGAAACCCGAACAATGGGGGCCTTTTCCAGGAAGGTTCCCTTAAGGAAATCGCGAATATCTTCTTCCACCATATCGACCCATTCACCATCGTCCACTAGGTCGATTTTGGTGAGCACCACCAGCCCTTCCTTGACACGAAGCAGTTGGCAGATTTCCAAATGTTCACGCGTTTGCGGCATCACGCCTTCGTCGGCGGCAATGACCAAAGCCACCAGATCGATTCCTGTGGCGCCGGCCACCATGTGCTTGACGAATCGTTCATGCCCGGGGACATCCACGATACCAAGCCGCGTGCCGTCGGGCAGATCCAGATAAGCAAAACCCAATTCGATGGTAATACCGCGGCGCTTTTCTTCCTTCAGCCTGTCCGTGTCGATGCCTGTCAGCGCACGAATAAGGGACGTTTTGCCATGGTCGATGTGACCGGCGGTGCCGAGCACGACTTGGTGCATGGTGCCTCCCTCGCTCACACGAAAAGCAAATGCAGTATCCCATTTTCTTCGGCATAGTGCCATAATCAGCACTGCAATTCAACGCCACAGTCCGCCAAGCTCCATAACCCACGGACTTTTGGCCATGTAGGGGCGGTTCGATGTGTCCGCTCCCCACCGAGCTCCATAGCCGACACACCTGTGTCAGGATAACATCAGACGAATTCTGCGGGCCGAACGCCGGCGTTCCTGGAAAATCGGCCGATTTGAAACGTAGCGTCATGGTATGCCGTGCTTCTGCCGCTTAAAATGGGGCCAGAGGTGAAGGAGGAAGGCTTGAGAAAGATGGGGTGCTGTGGTAGGAGGCGGCGAACGCCAGAATGGAATCGGCTTCCCTGAGGCAAAGCGCATGAGTCAAGCACGTCGTCGAAGAATACAAATAGGGGCGGTTTTTTTGTGGATTGTTCTGGTCATGGTCGCCGTGGCCGCAGTCTTGGGTTTTCGACTGCTCCTATTCAGTCTCACTCCCACTCCGAAACTTGAAGCCTCCACAAAGATTTTCATTCGGCCCGGAACAGGGGCTCACGCCGTGGCGGCTCTTCTGGAAAAAGAGGGTGTCATCACTCAGGCGAACCTTTTTTACTGGTACGCTCGAGTCCGTGGCATGGCCGGCAAGATGAAAGCTGGAGAATATCAATTCTCTGCGGCACCGACTCCGAAGCTCGTTCTGGAAACTCTGGTCGAAGGCAAGGTGGTGGCCTACAAGGTGACCATTCCGGAAGGGGCCACCGTGAAGGATGTTGCCCGTCTCGTAGCTGCTTCAGGACTGGCCGATACCGATGAGATCTTGGAGCTGGCTCGAGATCGACACCTTGTCACGTCCCTAGGCCTGCCAGATAGCACTTCCCTGGAAGGATATCTTTTCCCGGAAACCTATCTCTTTCGGCGTAGCGACCGACCTCGGGACATTCTCAAGCGCATGGTGCTGGAATTCTGGCGAAGATTTTCACCGGAGCGGCAAGCCCAAGCCCGCCGAATGGGTTTTACGGTTCATGAAACAGTGACGTTGGCTTCCCTGGTGGAAAAAGAGGCGGTTATGGACAGGGAACGGCCTGTGATCGCGGGGGTTTTTTTGAACCGCCTCCAGCGCAATATGCCTCTTCAAAGTGATCCCACTGCGGTCTATGATCTTGAAGATTTTTCAGGTCCCATTCTTCGACGTCACCTGGAACGGGAAAGCCCCTACAACACCTACGTTCATAAAGGGCTTCCTCCTGGACCCATTTGTAACCCGGGTGAAAAATCCCTGCGAGCCGTCCTGGAAGCTCAAAAGACTCCATTCCTCTATTTCGTCAGTAACAATGATGGTTCTCACACATTTTCGAGCAGTTACGACGAACACCTGCAAGCGGTGGCTCGTGTTCGTGCTCTGAAACGAGAAAACCGAAACGGGGCCAAACTGGAAGCGGATCATCTCAAAACAGAGGATATTCCATGAGTTCAGAAGCAGGATACCCCAAAGAGCTTCGAAGGGCGGCAAGCCTTATTCTCGCCGCCGGAAAGGGCAGTCGCATGCTCGGGTACGACGGCAACAAAACCCTATTGCCCCTTTCCCCCCTTCCGCAAAACCCTTACCAGGGCTCTCGACCGATGCTTTTGGAAGTTTTGGAAAACCTTCCTTTGGGCCCTAAAGGCATCGTGGTGCATCACCGTGCCGAAGATGTCCGCCGTGAAACTTCCCTTTACCCCTGCACCTATATTCATCAGCCTGTCACCGACGGTACCGGAGGGGCTGTGCTGGCGGCTCGACCTTTCCTGAAAAACCTTGACGAAGACGCGGTGATCATCACCATGGGCGATGTGCCTCTCATCCGTCCCGAAACCTATCTGCGTCTTTTGCAAGGGCTTCAGGAAGCTTCCATGACCCTTCTGGCCTTTCGACCCGAGGATGCGGCCCAATACGGAAAACTCGACGTGCACAAGAATCGTGTGCGACGCATCGTGGAATGGAAATATTGGAACACTATGCCGGGACAAATGCATGGAGCTCCTTGCAATGCGGGTGTTTACGCCGTGCATCGGGAGACTTTGCTGGAAGGTCTGGAGACCCTCTGCCGCCTTCCTCATGAGGTCCAAAAGCAAAGAGACGGGCAATGGGTGACGATCCAGGAGTATTTCCTCACCGACTTGGTGGAAATCCTTCACACTAAAGGCTTTGTGGTCACCTTTACCATGGCGGAAGCGTGGGAGGTCATGGGAGTGGACACTCCCGAGGCTTTGCAAAGGGTTCAGAAAATCTACCGTTTACGTCAAAGAGACAATTGACCGTTAAAGAGGAATTGTTTTATTGTGCTCTTCGGTACAAACCGAAGCCGCAAAGCCGTCTTGGGAAAAGGTCCACGCACAAAGTTCCATCAACTGTCGAAGGAGGAATCCATGCCAGTTAAGCTTGTCGATCGAACCCCGTCCGCCTACTCCTACCCGCTCCTTATTAAGCATCTGCTTCACAAACCCTTGAGGTGCACACCTAATCAGGAAATCGTGTATCGGGACCTGTATCGATTCACGTACGCTCAGATGTTTCAAAGGGTTCATAAAGCAGCCAACATGCTTCGACAGCTCGGAGTCGAGCAAGGTTCCACGGTAGGAGTCATGGATTGGGACAGCCATCGGTATTTGGAATTGTTTTACGCTGTGCCCATGATGGGAGCCATTTTGCACACGGTCAATATTCGATTGTCTCCCGAGCAGATCCTTTTCACCATCAACCATGCGGAAGACGATGTGCTCTTGGTGCACACGGACTTTTTGCCTATCGTGGAAGCCATTCAGGATCAATTCCAAACCGTCAAGAAGATCCTTGTGCTTAAAGACGGCCCGGACCTGCCTGCCACAAAGGTCCGTTTGGACGGCGAATATGAAGAGCTTCTTTCGCAAGCCTCGGATTCTTACGACTTTCCTGATTTCGATGAAAACGCGAAAGCCACCACCTTTTATACCACGGGCACTACAGGACTTCCCAAAGGGGTTTATTTCAGTCATCGCCAGCTGGTGCTGCATACTCTGGCCGTATTGGCGGCGGCCGGATCCTACCATACGGCGGCCACCTTTCGATCCAACGATGTGTACATGCCTCTCACGCCCATGTTTCACGTGCACGCATGGGGAATACCCTTTGTGGCCGGCCAATTGGGCGTGAAACAAGTGTATCCAGGACGCTACGATCCGGCCGTGATCCTGAAGCTTTTGGTGACGGAAAAAGTGACTTTTTCCCATTGCGTGCCGACCATTTTGCATATGATTCTTACCAGCCCCGCGGCCAAGAGCGTGGATCTTTCCGGTTGGAAAATGATTATCGGCGGCTCCGCCCTTACCAAAGGCCTTTGCAAAGCGGCCATGGACCGAGGCATTGACCTGATCACGGGTTACGGTATGTCGGAAACCTGCCCGGTGCTCACCTTGGCCCAGCCTCAACCCGACATGATGCAATGGTCCGTGGATGAACAAATTCCCGTACGGTGCCGAACGGGTCAACCTATTCCTTTGGTGGACCTGCAGGTGGTCACTCCGGACGGCGTTCCCCTCCCCCACGATGGAAAAAGCACCGGAGAAGTGGTGGTTCGTTCACCCTGGCTGACCCAAGGGTATTTTAAGGATCCGGAACGTGCCGAGGAACTCTGGGACGGTGGGTGGCTTCATACAGGGGATGTTGGTTTTATCGACGAACGAGGTTATTTGCAGATCACCGACCGTATCAAGGATGTCATCAAGACCGGTGGGGAATGGATTTCCACTCTGATTCTGGAAGACATTCTCATGCAACATCCAGCGGTGAGTGAAGCGGCAGCCATTGGGGTGCCCGACGAAAAGTGGGGTGAACGCCCCATGGCTCTCGTGGTCCTTAAGGAAGACTTCAAGGGCAAGGTGACCCAAGAAGAGATTCGCCAGCATTTCATGCGCTTTGTGGAAGAAGGAACCATCACCAAATGGGCCGTTCCGGACAAGATCGGTTTTGTAGAGGCTCTGCCCAAGACCAGTGTCGGCAAACTGGACAAAAAGGTGATGCGTCAGCAATATCGTTAAGGCTTATGCGGAAAGGCGCTTCGGCGCCTTTCCGCCCATCTGTCCATCCCCTCGAACACGTCTACGGACGCCAGAATTCCGGAATCAAAAGCACCAGAACCGTGTAAATTTCTAAACGCCCCACAAGCATGCTCAAAGACAAAAGCCATTTGGCGGCTGTGGGAAGGCCCGCGTAGTTTTCGGCAGGCCCTACGGCACCAAAACCCGGCCCGACGTTTCCCATGGTGGCGGCTACGGAAGAAAAGGCGGTGAGAAGGTCCAGTCCCAAAGCGGCCATCATCAGGGTAAAAAGCACGTAAAGGCCCAGGAAAAGTATAAAAAATCCCCAGACGCTGTAGAGGACATCCGAGGGTACCATGCGGCCTCCAAGTTTCACCTGATAGATGGAGTGAGGGTGAATGAGGCGCATTATTTCTCGGTATCCATGCTTGATCAAGAGCATGACCCTCAGGCACTTGATCCCTCCGCCCGTAGAGCCGGCCGAGCCCCCTAAGAACATGCAAAAAAACAGGATTGCTTGGGTCAGGGGAGGCCATGTTTCATAGTCCGCCGTGGCAAATCCTGTGGTGGTTAGAATAGAGACGACCTGAAAGGCGGCGTACCGAAAGGCTCTCAAGGTCGAGTCATAGACCGATCCGTAAAGGCTTCCCGCGGTCGCCGCCGCGAGAACCATGCAAACCCCAAGGAAAAAGCGGCACTCGGGATCCCGCCAAAAGACTTGAGGTTTTCCTCCTATGGCCAAGTAGTGAAGAGAAAAATTAATGCCGGCCAGAAGCATAAAGATCGTGACCACACCATCGACGTAAGCGCTTTGGAAATGGCCCACCGAGGCGTTTCTAGTGGAAAAGCCACCGGTGGCCAGAGTGGTAAAGGTATGGCACAGGGCCTCAAAAAGGTTCAAACCGCCGGCCATTAACAGGGCCGTTTCAGCCACGGTAAAGATGATGTAGACCTTCCACAAAGCCACTGCAGTGTCTTTGATGCGAGGACGCAGCTTGTCCGGTACGGGAGAAGGAACTTCAGCCTTGTAAAGTTGCATGCCCCCGACGCCGAGAAAAGGAAGAATGGCCAAGGAAAGCACGATGATGCCCATACCTCCCAACCATTGCGTCAGAGCCCGCCACAGGAGAATTCCTTGAGGAACGCTTTCAATGTCGATCAGAACGGAAGCTCCGGTGGTGGTAAAGCCTGACATGGATTCAAAAAAGGCATCGGTGAATGACGGAAAGGTTTCGGCCAAATAGAAAGGCAAAGCCCCTAAAACCGCTGCACCGAACCAACCGCAAGTCACGATGAGAACGCCTTCTCGGTGAGCGATGACGGGAGAGATTTCTTTCTTGTAGGTCGACAACATGAGAACGGCGCCCGAAGCCGCCGCCACCGCCATGGTGAGGAGGATGGCGGTGTGGGCCCCGTCTTTGAAGGCGATGGAAAATCCCAAAGGAAGGAGCAGTGTTGCGCCGACGCACCACAGAAGGGCTCCGACGGCGCGCCCCACGAAAGGCCATGAAATCATGACGGCTTCACTCGAACCGAAAGGTGCTTTTCCACCAGAGGGACCGCTTTTCGGGCACACAGAACCACGATGCGATCCCCCGCTTGAATAACCGTTTTCCCCGTGGCAATAACCACCTCATTGGCTCTCACCACCGCCAGCACCAGAGCGCCTTTAGGAAATTTGACATCTTTCAAGGGCCGATTCACGATGGGTGAATGGGCCACGGCTTCCGCCTCCAGCACCTCGGCCTCTTCCCCTCGAAGTGACACGGCCGAAAGGATTTTTCCTTGGCGCACGTACTGCAAAATGCTGTTGATAGCCGAAAGCCGCGGATTGACCACACGCCCCAAACCTACCGCTTGGGCGATAGGCATGTAAGCGAACTTGCTCAGACGCGTGATGATCCTTTGCGCTCCCAACCGCTGGGTCAACAGGGAGCAGAGCATGTTGGTTTCTTCGTCGCCGGTAAGAGAGAGGACCAAGTCCATCTGGGCGATGTTTTCCTCCATCAGGATGTCCTGGTCTGTTCCATCCCCGTGAAGCACAATGGTTTTGTTGAGGGTTTGCGAAAGCACATCACAACGAGCGCGATCCTTTTCCAGCAGCCGCACACGGACATCTCGTTTTTCCAATTGCTTGGCCAGTCTCAGCCCGATATCCCCTCCCCCGATGATCAAAATGTTTTCCGGAGGTCTTCCTCGACACCCAAAAAAAGCCAGCACACTCCGCATGTGGTCCTTGTCGGAGACCACGTAGATCAAGTCCCCGGCACGTAGAAAATCTTTCCCGGTAGGGACGATCAAGTGGTCATGGCGAAAGACGGCGCCAACAATGTAGGGAAGGTTTGGGGACGCTTGACCCAATTCAATGAGGGATTTGCCCTCGAGAGGGGATCGGGAAGGCACTCGAAGACCGACGAGCTGAATGCGTCCCTCAGCCAATTCCCAAATATCTTCCGCATCCGGGACGGCCATGAGGCCTTCGATGGTGCGCACCAGTTCCTGATCTGGGTTGATGATCTTGTCAAGGTTAAGGTGCTTTTCCAGTAATCCGGGTTGAAACTGGGTGTAGGCGTCGTTGCGTATACGAGCCAGTTTTTTGATGTGTGGAGCAAGAATGTTGGCGTAAAAGGTGGCGATCAGATTGGTTTCGTCGGCGTCTGTCACCGCCAGAAAGGTCTGGGCCTCTTCAATGCCGGCGGCCTGAAGCATACGCGGGTCACTGCCGGAACCTTCCAAAGTCTGCACATCGGCCAAGTCCGAAAGGCGCTTGAGGGCCTCCGGGTTCCTGTCAATGACGACCACTTCCTTGTGTTCTAGGGACAGTCGTTGCGCAATATGAAAGCCGACTTCACCCGCTCCAACAATGATAAGCTTCAAAGATCCGCCTCCACCCCTCACCTTTTCGCCACAGGGTTCGGTCCCCTCTCCTTTAGCAGAACCAAGCCCACAATGGAAGATGGAGTGGCAGAATCTCTTGCGTGAAGTTTGCGAATCTGCTAGAAGGGAACATTGTGAAATAAAACGCGCACAGGAGGGAACGATGTCGCAATGGGCATGGCGTCTTGGAATGTTGGTGGTAGGTTGTGTTCCCGCGATCATCGGCGGGGGATTGTTTTGGCATTTTTTTGAAAAGTGGACGGCGGTTGTGGTTTGGGAAATCGTGCTGCTTTTCCTTTTAAGCCTTATCATTGCCAAAGGCGACAAAAAAGCGGCTCAGGAAGCCCATCACTAAAGACGGCTTTCAGGGGAACCCTATGGAATGCAAGAAGGAAAAAAATCTGCAGCTGTGCGTGTGTTCTTATGAACCTTGTGCCAAGAAGGGCCTTTGTTGTGAATGCCTTCAATACCACTTGAAAAGCCGCCAACTTCCGGGCTGTTGTTTTCCCAAGGATGCGGAACGCACCTATGATCGTTCTTTTGAACACTTCGCCCGTCTCGTGCAGGAAAAAAAGATCTGAGGCTTTTCTGAAAAACCCATATTTCTTCCGGCCTCTTCATCCCCGCCTCGGCGGGGATGTTCCCCGATCTCCCTCAAGGATTCCCATTGACCCCATTTGCGGGCTCGTGTAGATATGGCGCCCGACCGCTTCTTTGGACCCTCTCACGTATGCGAGAGGGTTTTTTACCATGGGCGCTAGGCAACCCGTAGAATGATCGATTTTAAGGGTTTGCCGGAGGAGAGACCGACATATGCAAAAGGACGCATCCCGAGGCTTCGTGATGGATCTTATGGACCTTGTGGTCTATTCATGGAAGTATCTTGTGCTAGGCATTGCGGTATGCCTGGCGGCGGCGACGCTTTATCTTTGGAAAGCGACCCCGCTTTATGCCGTGAAAATGCAGGTGCGACCCGGTATCACGGCTTTTGACGAAACGGGAAAAGAAATCCGTAGCTGGAACGTCGGGGATGTGATGGATTTTTTCCGGCAGGATGCCTACCGAGCTTTCCTTCCCGAGGATGGGGGTCTCCGTCGATCGCTCTCTTTGCATCCCGCGCAAGGCCGAAGCGCCACCACGGTCACGGTGACCTTGTATCATGCCGACCCCGCCGAAGGGGTTCAAATCCTTCGGCAATTCTATGAAAATGTGCTTCAGTACTATCAATCGTCGGGAAAAGAACCACTGATTGCCGTTTCCACCAAAAAGATTCAGGAAAGGATGCAAGCACTGGAAAGCTTGATCCATCATGTGGATTCCGTGGAACGACCATCTCTGAACATGGAAATAGAGGGCCGCAAAGCGGATCTTGTGACCAAAAGGCGTCTTTTGGAGTCCGTGGAAAAAAGGCTTCAGGAAATAACGGCTTTAAAGCCCGATGCCAACATGTTCCACGTGCTTCTGGAACATGAAAGCATGGTGAAAACGTTGCGCAATGAAATCGCTGAAGAGTCCCGAGTGTTGGCAAGCCTTCAACTGGCTCGAGACGCTCTAGACCTTAAAAAACGTCGTTTCGAAGCAGAAATGGCTCTGGAACGTCAGAAATTGGTCTCGCTGGTTCCTCTCGAACAGGTGGTGCCTCCCGTAGCCGGTCCCTCCCCTGTTCGACCTCAAAAGAAATGGCATCTGGTCGGGGCCGTTATGGCAGGAAGCTTTTTGGGCTTGTTGCTGGGTCTAGGCATGCGGGAGCGGCATGTTCGCAAAACCACCCTTCGGTGAAGCCGCATCAGTCGGTTCCGAGAAACACTCACGGAAGGGAACGAAGGAGGAATTTTCATGCATTTGCAAAAGCGTGTCCTCGTCACTGGCGGCGCCGGTTTTTTGGGATCCCATCTCTGCGAAAGGCTTCTGGATCTGGGACATGATGTCTTGTGTGTGGACAATTTTTATACGGGCACCAAAGGAAATATCGTGCACCTTTTGAATAACCCGTTTTTTGAATTACACCGTCATGATATTACCTTTCCGCTCTTTGTCGAGGTGGATCAAATCTACAACTTGGCCTGCCCTGCCTCCCCCGTGCATTATCAGAATGATCCCGTGCAGACGACCAAGGTGTGCGTCCATGGCTCCATTAATATGCTCGGACTGGCCAAGAGGCTTAAGGCTCGCATTCTGCAAGCTTCTACCTCGGAAGTATATGGTGATCCCACGATTCATCCTCAAACGGAAGATTACCGTGGCAACGTGAATCCCATCGGTCCCCGTTCTTGTTACGACGAGGGTAAAAGATGTGCGGAGACCTTGTTTTTCGATTACCGTCGCCAGCATAAGCTTTCCATCAAGGTGGCTCGTATCTTCAATACCTATGGACCCCGTATGCACCCCAATGATGGAAGGGTCGTGAGTAATTTCATCGTTCAAGCGCTCTTAAACAAGCCTTTGACGGTCTACGGCGATGGCTCTCAAACCCGATCCTTTTGCTATGTGGATGACATGGTTGAAGGTCTCATTCGACTCATGGAATCCCCGGAAGAAGTGACGGGCCCCATCAATTTAGGAAATCCCGACGAATTCACCATCATGGAGTTGGCTCAGTTGGTCTTGGAACTGACCGGATCCAAGTCCGAGATTCGCTTTGAACCTTTGCCCAAGGATGATCCCGTTCGCCGTCGTCCGGATATCACGCGAGCGAAACAGATTCTGGGTTGGGCGCCGACGGTGCCGCTGCGGGAAGGACTTCGCAAGACCATCGACTATTTTGATGACTTCTTGCGGGAACGAAGCCTCAGTGCCGAAGGCTTGGCGAAGACGCCACAAGATTCCGCCGGTTTTTAGGCCTTATGGAGAGGGGTTTCTTGAAAATCCCGGCGTCGGCATCCCTTATTCGAAACACCCTGTGGATGCTCGGTGGATTTGGTTTTCGCCTCGGGGTGCAGTTTGCCACCTTTGTCCTGGTGGCTCGTCTACTTCGCCCGGAAGCATTCGGTGTTTTTTCAGGGTGTTTGGCCGTCGTTTCCGTTTTGGTGCCTTTCGCCACATGGGGCACCGGCAATATTCTTATCAAACACACGGCACGCCAACCGAAACTCTTTGCCACTTATTGGGGTGCGGCACTGCTTACGGCCATCCTCTCAGGATTGGCACTCATAGCCTGCGCTGTAGGTCTCGGGATCGTGCTCTTTTCACCTCAGCTGGCCTTAACCGTCATGGCTCCCATCGCCGTTGCCGATCTGCTGGGAACACGGTGCGCGGACTTGGCCAGTCAAGCTTTTCAAGCCCAACAGAAATTATCCGGAACGTCGATCATCTGGAGTGCCGTAAGTCTGTTGCGCCTTTTGGGGGCGGTTGCTCTGGGGTGGCTTCCCATGGAAAAAACGGCAGCCCTATGGTCTTTCTTTTATATGCTCAGTGGGTTGGGGTCCGGCCTTTTCGGCGTTCTGTGGGTAAGGGTGCTTTGGGGACGGGCTTCGTGGTCCTTGAAACCGCTCCGCGGACAATGGCGCGAAGGTTTTTATTTCGCTGTAAGTCTTTCGGCTCAGGGGGCCTATAATGACATTGATAAGACCATCCTTTTGAGATTAGGGTCTGGGGACATGGCGGGAGCTTACGCGGCGTGCTATCGGTTGGTGGATGCCGGCTTTACGCCCATCAAAGCGCTTTTGGCTTCCACGTATCCCAGGTTTTTTCAGGAAGGGGCCAAGGGGCTTGGGGCGGCTTTGCAGTTTTCACGAAAACTTTTGCCCTGGTCCTGCGCCTACGGCACTCTTGCCTGGGTAGGCCTCACGGTCTGCGCTCCCATTTTTCCATGGATTTTGGGACGTGACTACGCTCTGACCCCTGCCATCATTCCTTGGCTGGCTCCATTGCTTCTCATTCGAACGGTGCATTTTTTGGCGGCGGACGCTTTAACAGGTTCCGGCTATCAGGGACACCGAACAGTCGCGCAGGTGGGTGTGGCTGCGCTCAACCTGGTGCTTAACCTGTGGTGGATTCCGCGTTATGGATGGCTCGGCGCGGCTTGGAGTAGTCTAATTTCGGACGGAGCATTGGCTGTGGTCTTGTGGATCCTGGCTCGAACCTTGAGAAGGCGCCATGGTTAAGCGTCTGGGTTTGGTCGCGGAAAAACTTCTGCACATGGCCGTTCTCTGGCTTCTCATGGACTTTTTTCTTCCCTTATGGGCGGAAATGAAGGGTCTTCCTGAACCCGCCGGCTTGGAACCTGAACAGGTGTTCGTGGTATTGTTTTCCTTGGGCTTTGTAACGGCCGTGGTCTTCACAACCCCGTGGAAATTCCTTCACACCTTGTGGCGTTCATCCCTGGTGTGGATCCTTCTTTTGTGGGCCGCCTTTTCCTTTTTCTGGTCCGAAGCACCGGATTTGACCTTACGTCGAACGGTAGGTGTTGCCATCGTTGCCGTTTATGCTATGGCCCTTCGGGTTCGCTTCACCGACCAGGAATTTTTGACCTTGCTGGGATGGACGTTCTTCATCGCCCTTGGCATCAGCCTGATGCTAGTGCTGGGAGCGCCCCATTGGGCGGTGATGGAATATCCCCATGAAGGCGCATGGAACGGTGCCTTTCTTCATAAGAATGTTCTTGGGCGAATCTCGGCACTGGGAGTGCTGACTTTCGGTTTTGTTCGCTGGACCGACCAACGGCCCCACCTGTGGAACGTCGCTTTGGTGCTTGCCGTGGTAAGTCTCTGGAAATCACAGTCGGCTTCGTCCCTTGTGGTTGTCGTTGTCTTGAGCGCTCTGGGGCTTGGGCTTCGTGAACTGCCCCGTCGACGTCTCTGGAAAGGGCCCACCATCTTCGTCTTTGCTCTGGGATTTGCCACCGCAGCCTTTTATGCCATGCTCAATTTCGATCTGATTTTACAAGTGCTTCGGCGAGATGTAACCTTAACCGGGCGCACGCCGCTCTGGGCCGCTTTGATTCCCCTTCTTCGGGACAGGCTCTGGACCGGGTATGGTTTTCGAGCTTTTTGGCTGGGATGGGAAGGACCTTCCGCAGAAGTTTACAGAGTCCTGACCTGGTTGCCGGAACATGCGCACAACGGTTTTCTGGATCTCTGGCTGGAACTGGGGCTTGTGGGAATGATGCTCGGAGCCGGCTTGCTGCTCAGCCCTCTTGTTTTTCACTGGCGGACCGCCACCCAAGGACGCCCCCTGGCCTTGTTTTGGGTTCTTCTCGGCTTGTTTATTCTGTTTTATAACCTTCCGGAATCCTATTTCATGCGCCCCAACAGTATTCTCTGGCTGTTGGCGGTGGCCGCGGCCACTGTGCCGCCGGATCAGGAGGAGGAACGCTCTTGAAGACCCGTCCACGCATTCTGGCCTTTAGGGATCACCTCCTTCCCTTAAGTGAAACCTTTGTGGTCAATCAAACGCTTGGCTTGGAAAATTTTGAAGCCTACTTGCTCGGATCCAAACCCGGCCATGAACCTCGGATTCAGCTTCCGCCGGATCGAATGCGATTGATCAATCCAGGAACTCGCCGAGGATTTCTTCGGGAAATCCTTTTCAAGTTTTTTGGTATGATTCCTCGAGACATTTTGGATTGGTGCCGGTCCGTGCGCCCTGTGCTCATCCATGCCCACTTCGGCCCGGACGGAAGCCTTGCCATGCCTTTAGCTGAACGACTTAAGGTACCGCTTATCGTCAGTTATCACGGAAGTGACGCTACGGTTAAGGATGAGTATTCCTGGGGTTCCTCTGTGGGTCACCGACTTTATCGCCTGCGCCGTAAAAAATTGGTACGGACGGCGCAAGCCTTTGTGACTCCAAGTCGTTTCGTCAAGGCTATGGCGGTGAGGCGACAGGGAATTCCTGAACACAAGATCGAAGTCATTCCTCACGGGATTGACCTGAACCGTTTTCGGCCCGACGCGTCTCCGAAACCAGGTCGCATTCTCTTTGTCGGACGCCTTGTTGAACAAAAAGGACTGCACCATCTCATCGAGGCTGCTGCAAGGATTCGGGACTCTTTTCCTCAATTGCACCTGAGGATCGTCGGTGACGGTCCTGACCGCTCCATTTTTGAAACGCTTGCCCGAAATAAGCTCGGGGCCGCGTGCACTTTCCTGGGAGCCCTGTCCCATGACGCCGTGCGCCATGAAATGCAGAAAGCATACGTTTTTTGTATGCCGACCCTCAGGATGCCGAACGGTGAAGCGGAAAGTTTTGGAATGGTCTACGTGGAAGCGCAGGCCTGTGGTGTTCCTGTGGTGGGTTATGCCGTAGGAGGCGTTCCTGAAGTTGTGCTCCACGGCGAAACCGGGTTTCTTGCCCCAGAACACGATGCTTCGGCCCTGACATCCTATCTCAAGACCTTGATGGAAAACGACGATCTTAGGAATGCCATGGGTCGAGCCGGGCGGGCCTGGGTGGAAGGCCGTTTTGATCGACGCGTTCAAAACACGGTCTTGGAAAATTTGTACCGTCGAGTCTGTGGTCTAGGTGAGAAGCCATGAATCCGAAAAGACTTGGTTACCTTTCCGGAGCTCCTCGAGTGTCCACACGGCCGGAAGCAGAAGCCGCTGGACCCAGGTCGCATATTTTGGGTTTTATCGGGGCATTTCGCAATCTGGGCTGGGAGGTGCGTCCGTTTATCGTTGGGGATCGCATGCCTGCGGCATGGGTAAACGCAGGCTCAGAACAGAAACTGCGCCGGGGTTTGGGGACTCGAATGGCCGCCGATCTGGTGCGGCTTGTCCTCGCTTATCGTTATCGCCGCACGGCATGGCAGGAAGTTGGACCGGTAGACTGGGTCTATGAGCGCTTTGGGATTTTTCAGTCTCTCGGGCGAGCCTTTCAGAAGCGTGGTATTCCGTGGATTTTGGAAACCAACGGGCCCTTTTTTTATGAAGCTAAAATGGAAAGGCGCAGCATCGCCCTGGGTCCCGTGGCGCGCCGATTAGAAATTCAAGCGTACCGTGACTGCGATGTTCTCGTGTGCATTACGAGTCCCTTACGGGATATCATCATGAGAGAAGCCGGCATACCTGAAGAAAAGATTGTTATTGTGCCCAACGGCGTCGACACCCATCGTTTTGATCCCGCCAAAGCCGACGGATCTCGCTATTTTGAAATGCCCACCTTGGGTTTTGTGGGAAGCCTCATCGCTTGGCAGGGGTTGGACCGCCTTATCATGGCTTTGGCTGAACTCAAGGAAGAAGGGATTCATTGGGCTCTGGTGGTCGCCGGAGACGGTCCGGAACGAAATTCTTGGGAAACCATGGCGCGAGATCGAGGGCTCAGCGATCGAGTCCTGTTTTTGGGGGGAGTTCCCTGGGACGACGTTCCCTTGGTGCTTGGGCGTGTCGACTTGGGGTATTCCGGGCAAGTTCCTTTAAAAATAGGCACCATGTACCATTCCCCCTTGAAGCTTTATGAATACCTGGCCATGGCCAAGCCCGTGGTGGCTGCGGCTTATGAAGATGCACTTCGCGTTGTAGTCCCGGAAGAAACGGGATATCTTTTCGCTCCGGATTCCATGACCGACCTAAAGGACGTGCTCCGTCGTGCTTACCGGGATCGGGATCGCTGGTCAAGCATGGGAACTAAGGCCCGAGAGCATGCCTTGACCCGTCATGGATGGGAAGTGCGAGTTCGACATCTCATCACAGAAGTGCAACGCATCTTGTCTCGAAAAGGGTCTTGATGGAAGCCGTTCAACTTTTAGGTGTCACGGTTCATGCACTCACTACTGAACAACTGACCGCAAGCGTCGTGGAAGCGGTGGAAAAAAAAGGCAAAGTGATTGTGGCCAATCACAACCTGCATAGTGTCTACTTGTACCATCACAATGCAACTTTTCGGGCCTTTTGCGATGCCGCCCGTATCATTCATGTGGATGGCATGTCTCTTGTGTTGTTGGCCAAAATTTTAGGCGTTCCTTTGCGTACGGAACATCGCACCACTTATGTGGACTGGATTGTTCCCCTGATGCAAGCGATGGCCCATAGGGGTTACCGAGTCTTTCATCTGGGAGGACGTCCCGGTGTGGGAGAAAAAGCTGTGGAAGTCTTGCGGCGCGCGGCTCCGAAGCTGCAGATACAAACCCACCACGGCTACTTTGATACAAAAGGACCGGAAAATCGGGCTGTCCTTGCTACGATCGCCGAATTTCATCCACATATTCTCATGGTCGGCATGGGTATGCCTCGCCAGGAAGCATGGATCCTTGATAATTTGGATGCCTTAAAAACCTCCGTGATTCTTAATTCGGGAGCCTGTTTTGACTTTGTGGCAGGCGTGGTGCCCATGCCGCCACGATGGATGGGCCGTTTGGGATTGGAATGGCTTTATCGGCTTATGAGTGAGCCGAAACGTTTGTGGAAACGATATCTGGTGGAACCCTTTTACCTGACCGGGCTTGTGGCTTCGGAATTCATCACCCGTCGTCTCGCACCGCGAACCAAGAATCGAGGATGAACCCCTATGAGTGAAGGACGTCTTCGCTCTTACGAACCGCTGCTTATTTCCACACACCGAGTGCTGGACCCTCTGGTGGCCGCCTTGGTGTTTCTCGCCGTCAGTGTCTATTTTCACAGCTACCATGAACCTTTATATCCGGCAACGGCCACCGTTATTTTTCTTCAAGGTCTCGGGATATTTCATCTTGCCGGAATTTATCGCTCTTGGCGGGGCACTCCTTTACGTCAGGAACTGTACCGAGTGCTTCTTGGCTGTCTTATTCTCTTCGGCACTTCTCTCATATTGGCCTATGCCGTCAAGATGAACGCCATTTATGCAAGGGAAGTGGTTTTGTCGTGGATGGTGATCTTGCCGATCCTTTTATGTTCCGAAAGACTGGTGCTACGCACCATTGTGCGAAGGTTGCGTGCCAAAGGCTGGAACATCCGCCAGGGTGTGGTCGCCGGTCGAGGGCATCTGGCTGAGCACCTTATTGCCTGTTTCAAGGAAAACCCTTGGATCGGAGTCAAGATCACGGGATTCTTTGACGACAAAAGCGACGAGCCTCTGGACAGCCTGCCCTACTTGGGACCGCTGAAGGATCTTCCTCAGTACGTCAAGGAAAAGAACATTCACCACGTTTATTTGGCCCTTCCCACCAAAGCCTATGAAAAAACGGAATGGCTGGTGAGGGAACTGGCGGACACGACGGCGTCTGTCTTCGTGGTTCCTGACGTTTTTCTCTTGGATGTGTTCCTCGGCGGCCACATGATCCGTCTGGACAACATGGCTTTTGTGGGACTCTGGGATTCTCCCCACATGGGCGTGAACAATCTCCTCAAACGCACCGAAGACCTGGTTCTGGGGAGCCTGGCGCTTCTCCTCGCTGCTCCTGTCATGGCCGTGATTGCCGTTCTTGTAAAACTGACGTCTCCTGGACCGATTCTCTTCAAACAATGGCGGTACGGCTTGGATGGGCAACCCATCAAGGTTTACAAGTTTCGCACCATGACGGTGTGTGAAGATGGGTATACGTTCAAACAAGCGACTAAGGGTGATCCTCGTGTGACCCCTCTTGGAAGCTTTCTGAGAAAGTCATCTCTCGACGAGCTTCCTCAACTTATCAATGTTCTTCAGGGGCGCTTGTCTCTTGTGGGACCTCGACCACACCCCGTAGCTTTAAATGAAGAATTTCGAAAAAAAGTTTTCGGCTACATGCTTCGCCACAAGGTGAGGCCCGGTATTACAGGGTTGGCCCAGATCAAGGGGTGGCGAGGAGAAACGGACACGCTGGAAAAGATGCAAAAAAGAGTGGAATTCGATCTGGAATACCTAAGGTCCTGGTCCTTGTGGCTTGATATCAAAATTCTCTTTTTGACCATTTTTCAAGTGTGGAAAAGCGAAAACGCCTATTGAACCCATAGAGGATTTTGTTTAAGGGAAGGCCCCCTTCAGGCAGGTCCATCGAGTAGGTCACGCAAGAACCTCTATCGCCGGCATCTGCTGAACGCACGGCATCCGTGTGGTTGTAGCCACAGGACCATCCCCTTTTTCATAGCCCCTAACAGCCGCGCCGAAGGCAGACATTTTCATGAAGGGGCGCACCGGCGTGGGCGTTCTAAAAACCTGCCCCGACGGCGGGTTCTGGGGCGGACATATGGGGCCGCCCTTGCAACGCTTTGGTTGCGAACCGAACAAGGATCCACCGTGACTCGGCGTTCATTTCGGGTCGGACATATGGGGCCTCCCCTACAGAATGAAGGTGAAAGAACGGGTCTGCCTCTCCAAAATGTCTGGGATCTAGTGTTTATGCCCGCGTAGGTTTGAAGCATGGCAAGGTAGGGGTTTTACTGATGGCTTTTTTCTTGATGCGCAGAAGTCCTGGGCTCTTGTGAAAGTACATGTGCGGAGAATCCACACCAAGAGATCGAAAAAGACTTTCGATGGTATCAAAAAGCACGAGGCGGTCCGGATAAGTAAAAGTCTTTTCGGCGGTTCGTAGTTCTTGCCAAAGTTCGGCGGCTTCGGGCCGGGCTGAAAAGACCAAATCTTTGACTTCTTCACAATAAAACATGGCGCATGAGATAGGAGGCAGTTTCCACACACAACCCTCGGGCCCCAAATACACGCAGCGGTCGGAGCGGTAAGGCCTAAGGAGAGCTTCAAAAAGCTGCTCCCTTTCGTGGGCTTTTGAAAGAATATAAGTGATCACCTGGTCTGCAAAAAAGGTAAAAATACTTTCAAAACCGCAGCAAGCGCTTCGATGTGTTTCAAAGCAAAGGGACACGCAAGAACGCTCAAAAAACCTTTCATGAAAGACGCGCAGTTTTCGTCGAAAAACGAGATAAGGCTCTAGGTCCGAGCGCAGTGCAGCCACTCGATCTTCCGATAAGGCATGCATGGTCGCCTCAATGGCCTTGAAGCTTTTCCACTGGTCCCGGTTGTATTCGCTCATGAAGCACGCTATGGTTTAAAAACATGTTTTACGCCCATGTCACCACACACGCACCTGGAAAGAAGGAGGGCACATGATGGCGTCTGATGTTTGGATCAGCTTTATTACCGTGAGCCAAGCCGATGAAGCCTATTCCATAGCCAAAACCGTGGTTGAAGAAGGACTGGCCGCCTGCGTGAACATCATTCCTGCCATCCGTTCCATTTATCTGTGGAAAGGCGAAATTTGCGACGACCCTGAATACCTTCTCATAGCCAAAACCACACGTGACGTTTTCCCGCTCTTAAAAGCCCGTGTCAAGGCCTTACATAGCTATGAAGTTCCAGAAATCATCGCGGTACCGGTGCAAGACGGCCATGAACCGTATTTGGCATGGGTGGCGGAATGCACCGGGAAAAAATGCTCATAACAGAATGGGCAAAGGCTCCGGGCTTGCTCCATCTGGATCTTGAATGCCACGCAGCCCGACAAATCCTACAAGTTGCCTGAAGAGGGGATTGATTAAATCAGCCGCCGACTTCTTGGTCCTTCGAGCGTTTCCGAGAACTTGAAATACCGAGGTCTTTGTTGCCGTTTCAAGGTAGGGGCGAGGCGGCGCCTCGCCCTTTTAAGCTTGAAACCGAATTTTTTGTTGCAGGCGAAAACCTTTGGGCCGCTTTTAATGCAGGCAGCATGCCCGCCTTTCCAAGCGAGGTGTGGTGTTGCACAAGCCACGAACGAAAGAATGATTAGGCGGGGGACACCTCTTGAAAACCTTCTTTGGAAAGAACGGCGAAGCGATACGGCGGCCCCACTTCCTCTTTATACCAGCTGAGGGATTCCATGGCCGAACGTACTTCCTTGAGCACCTCCTGCACCGCAGCACCTCTTTGCGCCATTTGGCTCAGTCGATATTCCAAAGCCATACGTCGAGGCACCGTAAAAGCATGGCGAATTTCCTCACCGTCCAACTGGGGCTGCTTTTTTTTAGTCCAGACAAGATAAAGCTTGAAAGGATTTTCTGAATCCTGCGCAGAGATGCCCGCTAGGATGAAATGCACCTGATGGATGGGATCCACTGGAACCACGCGGCACATTTTGCGCAGAAATTCGTTGTACTGGGAGGCAAGAAAAGACAAGGCCGCCGGGTAAATGTCGGAGATGTCCTGAAGTTTTTCCTCCATGACAAAGCGGCTTAACAACCGAGCCATCTCGGCTCCTTCCGGCGCTCCGCCGGCCGCCACAGCGGCTCGAGTTCCCAGGGGATGGAGCCATTCCACCGTGCTGTGGACCACATTTCCTTGGGCATCCACATCCACCGCTTTGGCGTCAACGCCCAGGATAATTCCTTCCCGAGTGACACAGGCGATAATCTGGGACATACCGTTCCTCCTTGTGCCATTGAGCATAAAATTGTTGCAATCCCTCATAAATCTAGGTTATCAGGAAAAGCACCGGAAAAACCTGCGCATCTCAGTGCCAGTTTAAGCAGGAGCCATGAAATGATCAAGAAGTGGTGTCCCTGCACTTTCCTTTTGTTCTTGCTCTTTATGGTCTTTACGACAGTAGCGCACAGCCGAACGGTTCGGGTCTGTTTCTACGAAGGGTTTCCCCTCTCTTTCCGCGATGAGGCTGGTCGGGCTTCAGGTCTTTTCAGTGAGCTTCTGAACGAAATTGCTCGAAGAGAACAATGGTCCTTGCAGTATCGTTACGAGGTCTGGGAAAATTGTTTGAGAGCCCTTAAAGATGGCGTCGTGGATGTGGTGCCTGCCATTGCGGAAAGCCCGGAGCGGGCCCACTTCTTCCGGTTCAGTCGTGAAACTGTGTTGGTCAACTGGGGTGTGTTGATTACCGCCAAGGGCCGATCCATCGAGAGCATTACGGAGCTTCAAGGAAAAAAAATCGCCGTTCTCAGTGAGGATGTTTACGTACCACCATTGTTGGAATTGCTCGATCGTTTTCAAATTGAAGTCGAGCTAATAAAAACATCCTCATACGACGCGGTTGTGGCCATGGTGGAAAGCGGCCAGGCGGACATGGGGCTTACCAACCGAATTTATGCGACTTTTTCCACAGCAGGCCGCAATGTTCAGAGCACTCCGGTGGTGGTGCACCCTGTCGAGATCAAATTTGCCGGCTCGATGAACGACTCCTTCGATCTTCTTGACAGCGTCGATCGACATATTCGCGAATGGAAAGCAGATGCCGATTCTTTTCTCTATCGAGCTCTATCCCACTGGTTGCAAACCCCTAAGGAAGCCTCGCGCGCAGGAGTCCCGCAGGCATATCTCTACACGGCCTTGGCAGGAGTTCTGATCTTGGCGACTCTGGCCTTTGTGCTCCGGGCTCGGCTTCGCCGAAAGCTGCACGATATAAAGGAGGTTACCGGTTGTCTTGAGGACGTGGCCGCGCAACATCGAGCCATGCAGGCTGCCTTGGCCGAGGCAGAAAATTGGTACCGAGCGGTTTTTGACAAAGCGGACGATGCCCTGATGATTCTCGATGAAAAAGGGACTATTCTGGAATGCAATGCCTCCGCATGTCGCCTCTTCCAAGCCACGAAGGAACAGCTCATTGGTAAAACACCCATGGATCTCTCCTCGAAAATTCAACCGGACGGTAGCCTATCCCATAAGAAAGGGACTGATTTGTTGCAATCTACCTTGGCGGGGTGTCCGCAAAGGTTTGAATGGCTACATGAGACCCTAAACGGTGGCCTTATCAACGCCGAAGTTCAATTGAGTCTTGTGTTTCAATCCGGAGAGGCGCGTATTCTGGCCTGCGTAAGAGATGTGACGCAAAAAAAGGCCTTAGAGCTGGAACAAGAAAAACAGCGAGAATACTTGCAAACGGTTCTTGATGGAATTCCGATCGGCCTTTTTGTGATCGATCTTCAGGGAAGAGTGGTTTTTTGGAACAAGGTGTGTGAGACGATGACCGGAATGTCTCAACGGGAGGTCTTAGCAAGGCCTTTAAATCTGGAGCCGATTTTGGAAAGGAAAAATCTGCCTATTCCCGCGCTACTTCTCCTGGAAATGACGCCGCAGGAGCTTATTCAAAAACATCCCAAATGGAAAGCACAGCCGTTGCCTTTTCATTCGGAAGGGCTGCAGTTGACCGGGAAAATCGTCTTTCGTGGCCAAGAAAGGTATACGAGTATCGTGGCTGCAAGGCTTAGAGATCGGCAGGGGAAACTACTGGGAGTGGTGCAATGCGCAAGGGATATCACTCAGGAAATCCAAATGCAAAAACAGCTGTTACATTCCCAAAAAATGGATGCCGTGGGAAAGTTGTCTGCAGGCATTGCTCATGATTTTAATAATATCCTTACGATCATTCTCGGCTGCTGTGATCTCATGAGAAAAAAATCCGATCTGAACGGTGCTATCAAAAAGCGTGTGGATGAAATCGAAAAGGCTGCCGAACGGGGTTCCAGCCTAACCAGACAGTTGCTGGCATTTAGCCGAAAGCAGGTCATGCGTGCCGCGCCTCTTGACCTGAATCTGCTCGTCAAGGGCTTCAGCCCTATACTTCGCCGTGCCGTGGGAGAAGACATCGAGATCACCCTACAGCTTAGCCCGGATCTGTGGGCAGTCATGGCGGATCCTATGTTTATCGAGCAAATCCTTCTGAACCTGGTCATTAATGCTCGAGACGCCATGAAGGGAGGGGGCCGCATCACGGTGGAGACTCGCAATGAGGCTATTGTGGAACCGAGAAATGCCGGGCTTTTTGTCATGCAACCCGGTGAGTATGTGTGTCTTCAGGTGCATGATACCGGGCACGGAATTGACCCGGAAATTCAACATAGAATTTTTGAACCTTTCTTTACCACAAAACCCGAGGGACGAGGCAGCGGCCTTGGTCTGGCTACTGTCTACGGCATCGTCAAACAGCTTGGAGGCTATATTCTGGTGCAAAGTTCCAAGGGCCAAGGAGCGACGTTTCAAATCTTGCTCCCTCGAACCACACTCCAAGCCGACAACTTCTTCATAGCAAGGCAGGAACGCCTTCAGGATTGGAGGGGTTCGGAGACCATCCTTGTGGTGGAGGATGAAGAGCCACTTCGGGCCATGATTGAAGAGGTTTTGCGCGACAGAGGCTATGATGTGGTAACGGCGTCTTCGGGTAGGGACGCATTAAAAATTTTGGAAAGAGCACCCAAAGTGGATCTTGTGGTGACCGATGTCGTCATGCCGGAAATGAACGGGGTGAAACTAAGCCGTTGGCTTGCTGAATTCATGCCATCTGTCCCGATTCTTTTCATTTCCGGTTATACAGATGATCAACTGGCCCATCGAGGGATTCTTTTGCCTGATGTGCATTTCCTGCCTAAGCCCTTTAGTTCAGAAAAACTTCTTCACATGGTTCAACTGGTTCTCAACCAAAAAAGAAATCGATCAGAATGAGGGCTGGTAACAAAAAAGAAGCCGAAGGCTTTTCCTTCGGCTTTGCACCCTGATATGGTCGGGACGACTGGATTTGAACCAGCGACCTCTGCGTCCCGAACGCAGCGCTCTCCCAAACTGAGCCACGTCCCGCCGGAGGTTCTTTTAGCAAAACCCCGCCCTTCTGTCCAGCCTTTTCCAGGATTCGGGCGGAGGACAAGAAAGTCTTGGAGCGAAAGATCTTGGAGCGGGTACATGGCGTCGCCTCTAGGACTCTCTGATTGTACAAAGGAGATGCCTTGTTCGGGCGTACGGCCCGCACAATAAACGGGCCCAAGGGTCTTTGTTTTAGGGAATGCCCCGGTTTCGGGTTTGGAGAGGCAAGGCGCCGCCTCACCCCAAGTTTCGAATGGCATTTGATGCAATGGTCTTTATCGTTCTTGGACAGAGGCCTAGCCTCGCGCCTCTCTCTGGTGCTATAGAAACAGACGAAAGTTTGTCGCAAAACGGTTCGTGGCTGTCGGTCTGTGTCGGTGAAAAGCGTGCGGTCAATGTGTATGAACGGTTTCAGGGATAGCGACTTCGAGGCAAGGCTTGATTTTTGTCGGTTCGATGGGAAAGGTTCCGGGCAGCAGGAGCCTCCAGCGGCCACGCATCATGATGAGGAAGTCCTTACGGTGCAGGAACCTGGACGGGACTTTCATAAACCCAGCATGGATGAAAGCGCCTCGACGGGTACTCGGGAAACAGAGCAATTCGCCACAGAAGACAGTGCCACAAGTCGGGGCAGCGAGGCGAGTTTCAGCAAATTGGTGGTGGAGGTTCCTCGAATGCCCCATGAACCCGGCGTTTATCTTTTTAAAGATGCCAAAGCGCATGTCCTATACGTCGGCAAGGCGCGAGATCTGCGAAAGCGGGTGGCCAGCTACTTTCGCGCTGCAGAAAGCCTCCCTGTTAAGACACGGGCCCTGCTCAAAAACGCCTCCCACCTGGAATTTGTTGTCACCAGAAACGAAAAGGAAGCTTTGCTTCTGGAATCGAGTCTCATCAAGCGCTACCGGCCTCGATACAATGTGGTTTTGAGGGATGACAAAAATTACCCTGCCCTGAGGCTGGATCCTCGAGAACCTTACCCTCGACTTTCCGTGGTTCGTCGGTTTGAAAATGACGGAGCCCTCTATTTCGGTCCATATCATGCGGCTCATGCACTAAGAGAAACCCTCAAGGTTCTTCACCGAGTGTTTCCCTTGCGCTTATGCAAGTCGCCCAAACTGATGCCTCGGGATCGCCCATGCTTGAACTACTCTTTGGGACGATGTCTTGGTGCATGTGCCGGAAAAGTGACCCAAGAAGAATACCGGCGTATGGTGGACGAGGCGATTCTGTTTCTTCAGGGCAAAACGGACAAGCTTCAGAACCTGCTTCGAGAGAGAATGCAGCAAGCCGCCGACGCTTTGGATTTTGAAAAGGCGGCCTATTATCGAGACCGGTTGCACTTCATCGAAGAAATTCAGGAATCGCAAAACATCGTCTCGAACCGCCTCCTGGATCAGGACGTGCTTGGTTTTGCGGAGGAAGAAGACCGCTGGACCGTGGTGGTGCTATTCGTTCGCCGAGGTGCCGTGGTAGGGCAAAAAACGTATCATTTGGAAGAGGTTTCGGGCGAACCTCCGGACATCCTGGCTTCCTTCGTGCAACAATTCTACGGGGAAGGACGTTGGATTCCCGATGAAATCCTCGTTCCCATGGAACTGGAAAGCCACGAAACCTTGGAAGAATGGTTGACAGAAATTCGAGGGAAAAACGTGCGCCTGTGGGCTGCACAACGTGGTAGGCGTCGAGCTTTGCTGGATCTCGCCATTAAAAACGCTCAAGAACATCACCGCAGCTCCCTTCGCCAAGACGATCTCTTCGTTGAGGTTGCGGCGCGGATCATGGAAATCTTTCACCTACCTCGCCTGCCCCGTCATATCGTGTGCGTGGACGTTTCGAACACTTCAGGACGTCATGCCGTGGGCTCAGCGGTCACTTTCGTGGACGGAAAACCTCGCCCTTCCCTTTATCGTCGTTTTTCCATTAGCACTGTATCAGAACCCGATGATCCGGCCATGATGGAAGAAACTGTGGACCGACTGCTAACCGCTCGGCGCCGCCCTTTTGAAACCATTGATCTTTTGGTCCTGGACGGCGGAAAAAGTCAACTGAACCGAATTTGCCGGCTCTTGGAAACCAAAGGTCTTGACCAAAAGCTCCCTGTTTTAGCTTTGGCCAAAGAAAAAGATAAGGATGTGGGACCGGAAGGCCGCGGATTTTATGAAAAAGTCTATGTTCCGGGTCGAAAGAATCCTGTTTTTTTATCGAGACATCCCGAAGTGCTTCATTTTTTCCAGCGCATGCGAGATGAAGCGCATCGGTTTGCCGTCAGTGGATACAAACACCGTCATCGCAAAAAACTACTGAGTTCCATTCTGGATGCCGTCAAAGGTTTGGGTCCGAAACGTAAACAGATTCTTTTAGCCCATTTTGAGGATATGGAAAGTTTACGGCACGCGACCCTAGACGAACTGATGCGCATTCCCGGCATTCCTGAACCCGTGGCTCGAAACGTCATGGAGCATTTTCAAAGAGCACAACCTTCCGACACATGAAGAGAGGTTCCTTGAGCCAAGGGGCGGATCCCAAAACGGTGCTTATTTCGAGAGGAGCTTCACGGAATCCGTGCATCATCGGCAGTGAGCCGCAATAGTCTTTCCGCCATCTTGCGTAAATCCTTATCCTTCAGGGAAGCGACGAAAACCTTTTCAGCCTCCGTGAGTTTCCTCAAGGGAGGCTTTTTTTTCTTCTTCCTTGCTTTCTTGGGCGCCAGCTTCTGAAGCTTTTCGTAATTGGCGTCCAACTTATCGGCAACTTCTTCGATTTCTCCTACACGAATTCGAATCTCCGTAATGACGCGACGACCCCACTGTTCATTGATGCGGCGTAACAGCGCTTCCTTGTTCAGTTCCAGATGATGTTTCCAGACACTGTCCCGAGCGATAATGACCAAACACCCGTTCTTCAGAGATCGAGGTGTACAATGGCGCGCCACACTTTCTCCGACCAGTTCCTTCCAATCCCCGAGAGGTTTGCTGGCAAACGATGGTTGTTGCGCCAGCACATCCTTGATGAATTGTCCGATAGGAACCGGTTTGTGAAGAGACACCCTTTCCCGCGAACCCTCCAGCATGCTTGCAATGCTCCTACCACTGTGTTATGAGTGAGAAGTTTTTCCGAGGGCCCCCGTAGCTCAGGAGGATAGAGCACAGGATTCCTAATCCTGGTGCCGCAGGTTCGAATCCTGCCGGGGGCACCAAGATGAAAACGAAAGATCCTCTTCATCGAATACTTACCGTCGTGAAAACAATAGCGCCCATTTTCCAGAATGCGCAAGTAAAAGTCGCCGTTACTCATAAGGATGCCGCGTGCGTTTCAAAGCGCCCATGAGGAGTGTTTCCGAGAACTCCCGGCACCGAGGTCTCCAATGCCATTTCAAAGCAACGGCGAGGCGGCGCCTCGCCCTCCAACAACAGGCATTATTACCTGGGCGCCTAGGCCTGCAGGCATCTCGTTATGCGGGGATCACCCTAGCGCTCGTCGCTAAGAATCCGTTCTCGGACAACCTCTCGGGAGCATGTAGGGAATCGAAAAGCTAAGGTGATTGGTCTAGCTAACGCTAAGCCTGTTTGCCACCGCGCCAGGCATTGATATTGGTCTGAATTTCTTCATTAAATGTGTGCTATTTCACAAAAGGCGATGGGGTCTGTCTTCATCGTCCCTTTCCCTTGGATGTGGAGATGGGGACTTGTCAATGATTTTGGAACAGAAGCAAAACATCGCGAACCCAAGGAGCCCTCGACATTCCTTCGTCGGCATCCACGGCGTGGGTCGATTATCGTAGCAAAAATTTTCCTCAAGTTTTTTCTTCAAAAAGCCGAAGATCATCCTGAGCAACGAACGAAAGCTCCTTGAGGCGTCAAAGCGCCTCTTAGAAGTCCGCAACAACATTGACGCAATCACAAGAGTGGAGATGAGAGCATGGCGCGGGAGACGGAAATCCTGATCTTGCTGGTGGAAGATTCTTCGATCACACGAAAAATGGAAATCAAGGTCCTGAATTCTCTCGGCTATACAAGTATTCTCGAGGCAGAAAACGGCCGGGAAGCTCTCCGCATTCTTGAGGAAAACCCTCGCATCGCGCTGGTGATCAGCGATTGGAACATGCCCGATATGGGTGGTTTGGAGTTGGTACGGGCATTACGCTCCCAGGAGCGGTACCGTGAGCTGCCTTTTATCATGGCCACAGGCCGGGCGCAGATGAAAGAACGCATGGAAGCGGCGGAAGCCGGGGCCAACAACGTCATCACTAAGCCCTTTGCGCCTCAGGAACTGCAAAAGGCTATCGAGGATACACTGGCCGGGAAGACTTTGAGGGATCGAAAGTGCACCCAGGATCGGTGCATCGAGTTGACGGAAGCCGGCAAGGTGAGGCTCAAGGTGGCTCACATTCAAATCACGGATCATTTGACATTAGGGGTGGTCAAGCGCTTTATTGAAAACGGAGCGCAGACTCCGCGCCATTTTGAACTCGAGACCTTGTGCATGAGCAGCTGGAACCCGGTTCAGAAAGCTCTTGCGGAAGGCGAAGTGGATGCGGCGTTTGTGTTGGCCCCTTTGGCCATGGATCTTTTTGGCTACGGGGTTCCTTTGCGCATCGTTTTGCTGGCGCACAAAAACGGAAGCATCGCCGTACGCCGAAAAGCTTCGGGACAATCGATCGTGAACATGTTGAAAGGCAAAACTTTTTTTATTCCCCACGAATTGTCTATTCATCACATTTTTTCCCACATGTTTTTCAAGGGCTTAGGCTTGAATCCGGGTATTGCGGGACAGCCTGGTTGTGATGTGATCTATGAAGTGGCTCCGCCTGTGAGGATGCCCGATTTCCTTTCGGAGCAGCCCGGAGCCTGCGGCTTCATGGTGGCTGAACCCATCGGGACCAAAGCCATTGCCGCGGGTATCGCCGACGAACTCTTTTTGTCGGGGGAATTGTGGGAGAATCATCCGTGCTGTGTTGTGGCGGTGCGCGATGAAATCCTTCAGGAGCACCCGCAAGCCATGCAGGAGCTGGTCGGGATGCTTGTCCAGGCCGGCAAGTTCATTGCCAACAACCCGGAAGCCGCAGCGGAAATCGGAGTCCAGTTCTTGGACCCTCAAGGCACCCTGGGACTAAAAAAGGCCATCCTTAAAAACGTGCTGACAGATTCCATGGGAATTAAAACAGACGATTTGCTGCCGAACACCGACGATTTCGTCAAAATACAGGACTATATGGTGGATCAAATGGGTTTGGGATCCCGAGTGGATATCAGCCGATTGTTGGACCTTCGCTTTGCTGAAAGGGCCTGTCGTGAGACCGGAAGCCTGGTCCGCCGTTCCATTTTACACGATGCAAGCATATTTGCTCGAGCGAAGGTAGAACTTCTCGAACAGCACGGAGGCTCCACCAACAAGGCGAACCTGGATCGGGAAGGCCAGTATCTTATATTTCACCTCATGGATCAGACTTACGGTGTGGATGTCTTGTCTGTAAGGGAAATCGTCGGGATGAAACCCATTCGATCGGTACCCGAAACCCCGCGATCGTTCAAAGGGGTGGTCAACTTGAGGGGCCAGGTGATTCCTATTGTGGATCTTCGACTGAAATTTGGTCTTCCAGAAATTCCCTACCACGATCGGACCTGTATCATCATTTTGGAGATCCCTCAGGCAGGGCGCTTTATTCATATCGGTGTCGTGGTGGACACGGTATCTCATGTGGAAAGTATCAAAGCAGGGCACATTGAAGATGCGCCAGCCTACGGTTTGGGAGCCCCTTTGGAATACATTTCAGGTATGGCTAAACACGGAAACAGCGTGAGAATCCTGCTGAATGTACACCGTCTTTTTTCCGATCAATTAAACGGACTCTCTACGGTGATTCATGAAGTGCGCTCAAAGGCCGCTTGACAGGGCTTTCGGTATGAGACGGCGGCGGCTTTTCCTTTGGTACGGCGCTGGAAAGAGGAGCCGGCTTTATGTGACCTTCAGGGGCCCCTAGAGTCATGTCCTGCACGTTTGAAGAGCAGCTCTTTACAGTCATGTTAGTGATCTCGACGTTTACTAGCTTCCTTCGTCATGTTCGCGGGGGGCCAGGTCGCCTTTGAGGCGGGAGAGGATTTTCCGAAGGGCGACACGAGAAAGGCCGCTTTGCCGAGCGGCCTCGTAGATGTTCCCTCCGGTTGCCTGAAGGAGGTCCCGAACATAGTTTGCAGTAAAACAGGACAAAAGTCGAGCCTTGGCCTTTTTGTAGTAAGGCTGAATCCTTTTCATGGACTGGGAATTTTCCGGAATAGCTCCCGCTTCCACCAGACGTAAAGATTGCAGATCGATCACTTCTCCAGGACAGAACACCGCGAGGCGTCGCATCATGTTTTGAAGTTCACGGACGTTGCCGGGCCACTCTCGGTGTTTGAGCCATTCGATCACTTCAAGAGAGATATACTTTTCCTGCGTTTTCAGCTCATTACATGTTTTTTTCAAAAAATACTGAGCCAGCAGAGGAATGTCTTCAATACGTTCTCTCAGGGGCGGCACCGTGATGGTGAGGACATTCAAGCGGTAGTAGAGGTCTTCTCGAAAAGTGCGCTGAGCGATTTTTTCCTCAAGGTCTTGATTCGTCGAGGTGATGACTCGAACGTTGACCTTTACCACGCGATCGGCTCCCACAGGCTTGATTTCCTGCTCTTGCAGCACGCGTAGCAGTTTGGTTTGCACACTGTGAGGAATATCTCCTATTTCGTCCAGGTGAACGGTACCTCCGTTTGCCTGCAAAAACAGACCTCGTCGAGCCCGATCGGCCCCTGTGAAAGCTCCCTTTTCATGACCGAAAAGCTCACTTTCCAAGAGATTTTCAGGTAATGCCGGGCAGTTTACCGAAAGGAAAGGCTTGGCGGCTCTTGGTGAAAGAATGTGAATAAGCCTTACGACCAACTCTTTACCCGAACCTGACTCCCCTCGCACCAGCACCGGATAATCGTTTCGAGCGACCGCAGCCACCGAGTTCCTCAAACGCACCATACTAGGGCTTTCCCCGATAAGCGTGGTGCCTCCCGCTTCCAAGAGCTCTCGAAGCCTTGCGTTTTCCTTGGTCAACCGGCATCGTTCCAATCCACGGCGCACCACGCACAGAAGATGGTTCTTTTCCACCGGCTTGGTTAAAAAATCATAGGCACCCAGTTTGACGGCTTCCACGGCTGTTTCAATGGCACCATAAGCGGTCAGCACCACAGCCGCCATCTGTGGATACAACTCTAGAGCATGATCCAGCAAGGACATGCCATCCATGCCGGGCATGCGTAGATCCGTGATGAGAAGATCAGCACCGCGCGCTTTGAGCTCGGCCAGCGCTTCATGGCCGTTTGGAAGAGGAAGGCATTCCACATCAGGAAATTCAGCCGTGATGAGCCTGCAGAGTCCGCGGGCGAAGTCCATCTCATCGTCCACCACGAGAATACGAAAGCCCTCTCGCAGCTCTACTGGATTCACGGGGTCCACGGACATTGGGTCACACTCTCTTTCACGGTCGCCTTTCTGGGAATGAAAAGAATGAAACAGGCACCACCCTCTGGGTTGTTGCACGCCTCCACACGGCCGCCAAGTTCTTGAAGGTAACTGTAGACCAGACTCAATCCCAGTCCCACCCCTTTGCCGGGGCCTTTGGTGGTGTAAAACGGGACAAAAATCTGTGAAAGCTCATTTTCGTTCAATCCTATTCCGTTGTCTTTGACTGTCAGGACCACCTCATCACGAACCGTATCATGGTTAAGGGTTACCAGGATACGACCGCCCTGAGGGGGCAGAGCATCCAGAGCATTCAAAAGGAGATTGGCCATAATCTGCTCCAGCACCTGAGAGGACGCTTCCACCATCGGGTCGGATCCATCGGTTTCAAATTGGACCGTCGCCTTCTTCTTTTCCGCCTGCACGCTGAACACACGAATGATTGCCTGGATCGCAGCTCGAATATCGGTACTCCGGCCGTCTGTCACTTTCGGGCGTGCGAAGTCCAAAAGGTTACGCAGCACCTCGCGAGCCTGTCTTGTGTGACGAAGGATCACGTCCAAATCGGCGAGCTGTTCCGGCTTGGCGGACTGTTTGAGCAGTTCGGCGTAACAAAGGATCACTCCCAGCGGGTTATTGATTTCATGGGCTAGTCCTGCGGCCAGCTTACCGACTGTGGCCATCTTTTCCGAGCGACTCACCTGCTCAAGCATGCGACGCTGCTCGGTGACCTCGGTCACGTGCACAACCAACTGACGTCTCTCATCATCCTTCAGAGGATGCAAGCCAAGAAGAAAGACTCGGCCCGAGGCCAGCTTTACTTCCATGACTTTCGAGGCTTCGCGAGACGTGGCCTTTGAAAGGCTTTGGAGCCATTGCTGCTTTTCACCATCCAAAAGTAAAGGCAAAAGGTTTCCGTCCTCACAGCGGCCATCGGAGAGTTGCCGAGCCAACTCTCGAGCGGCGTTGTTTGTGACGATCACCGTCCCCTGACCGTCTAGCAAAAGCAGAGGATCTGAAATGCCTTCAAAGATAGACTGTAACTGGTCCGAATATCGCAGAAGGCTCTCAAGAGCCCATAAATACTCTGCGGCAATGCCGAGCTGACGCCCAAGAGCTCGAAGGATTTCCTGATCCTCGGCCCTAAAAGCCTCTCCTGGTTTTTTTTCCAGATACAGCAGCCCCTCGGGGTTTCTTTCTGAAGACTCCACAGAGATCAGAGCCACGTTTTGATCCACACGTATTCCGGACTGGGTCAGAATGTTCACGTAATCTTCAGGAAGCTTCGGCTTGGCAGCTCCGTCAGGCCAGAGGAATTGGTTGTGCGACGTGAAAGTGCAGGTGTAAGCGGCACGCTTCAAGGCAAAACGCCGACCCAGAAGAGGAAGGGAGCGCTGCCAGAGTTGCGACTTTGTCTGGCAGCGCGTGGCGGTATGGAGCAACTGAACGAAAAGCTCCACATCGGCTCTTCGTTCCAAGGATTCACGGGCGAGTTCTTGAGTCCGTTGGGCGACGCGGTCTTCCAAGGCCGCGGCGTATTCTTCCAGTTGAGCGCGGTTTTCGGCAATGTGCTGACCCAATTGGGCCACTCCCTGGATCATCGCCCCGATTTCATCGCGACTCTGAATTTCTCTCAAAAGCTCCTGTCCCTTGGCATCTCGAAGGCTGTTTTGCAGCAGTTGCATGAGATGGCGCAGATTGTCCGTGACCACACGTTTAAAGATGAACTGCGTGGATAGGAAAAAGAGCACGGCTCCCAAGGAAAAGATGGTGAGAGAAATGAGGAGGCGTTGCTTCAACTTTGCCGTGTGAGGAGATGTGGGAATTCCGATAAAATCGATACCGCCCACCTGGTTTTCAGTCCGGCCGAAACCTCGCTCTCCGTACTGCTGCAACAGTTCCGGCGGAGCGTCCTCCGATCGACCATGACAGTGAAGGCAACTTTGTTCGAATCGTACCGGCCGAGCCATCACATAGTGGTCGACATCGTTGAAGCGAATATGGCCCTCCCAAAGATGAAGATCGGGATGTTCACGAAAGAAGGCGATCAGTCCCCGTTCAATGTCGTTCGCCTCAAACTGTGGATTTCGAGCGTTCTCGGCGACGCGGCGGTAGAGAACATGTCCCAGCTTCTGACCTGTCTGTTCCATGACGGATCGTGAAATGAACGAAGAAGACATGGCTTCGATGACGAACTTATCGGGAAGTTCCCGATACATTCGAGGGCGAAGCGTTCTGCGAACATAATTCTGCACGGATTCAACCTGTCCGAAAATAATTTCCGCCTTTTCTTGGACCTCTCCTTCCAGAACGTTGCGCACCTGAATATAAAAACCAAAGGCGAGGATGGTGCCGATCAGGATGGCGGCCACGGTGAGGCCGAAGAAAAACTTGCTTTGTGTGGTATAAAAGTGAGGCAGTTTCATGGCGTGTCGATGATTCTCGTCTCGTGCGCTGGGGTTTAAGATATCACGGAAAAGCGTATTTCATGACCAGGCTCTTGGCAACACCTCAGTTCGCTGGGGATGAGTTGTGTGCGGCCTGATGTCCACCGGGACGAAGGTCCAAAGAACGAGCACTGGAGCCATCCATGCAGGGTTTGTTGTTGTCCATGGTTATAGCCGCCCTTTTGGGAGCGGCCTCGGTCCTTTTATTTTCCCTTGCTTGGATGTCGATTCTGGGAATGGTGGCGGCGGCGATTTTGTTCATGCGGGGCCAGATTTCGGGTAGGCGATGCCTTATGAGGATCACGACGAACCTCACGAGATGCGTTGGCTCTGCCCTAACCCTTATCGTAGGCTTTCAGTTTTACCTTGGGGTCCTGGGCCGAGGTGGAAGTCCGTTCGAACAAATGGCCTATCTGGCGGGCTGTCTCCCTATGCTCCTTCGCTTTTTCAAGCAGGTCTTCCAGCGCATCGACAGACTTTTTGATCTGGATAAAGACTAGTCTTGCACCATGGAACTTGAGCGTTTCACACCGTGAGGTCCAAAGCGAATGCTGCTGCGAGTTTCTACACCGGCATCGCCCGTAACCTCCACGTCCGTGTAAAAGAACATGCCTGTACGCAGATTGTGCTCATCAATCACTTGAGCTATCTGATCCATGGTGACGAAGGTTCGGTTTAAGGCAGGGCAGACAAGAAACATGAAACACCAGAAAAGGATCCAGCCTCCTAAAAAGGCCAGCCATTGCCGGGGTGCTCTTGCATTTTCCATAATTCAGTCCTCCTGCGTGGTTTTTGTCTTCATTGCCCCTCGAGGAGACTGAAATGATCTCCTCAAGGGGATGCCGGATGAAACCGCCTTTAAATCTTTGCGGTGATCTCCGGGAAAACCACGTAGAACATCAGGTATGCCATGGCCAAGGTCAGAGCGAGGTTGAAACTCTGACCGCAGACGTAGAGGATGACTGGCTTGCCGCCTTTGAAATAGTGAGCCAGCTCCCGAAAATTCGTAGCGAGACCGATGGAAGCAAAAGCCAGAGAGAAACACCAGCCTCGGGCCAAGCCTGTAAAACCGCGTAGCACTCCCTGGTCGAGCATGACGTAGCCTGCGTCGGATCCCAACTGTGCGTCCAAAACCGAAAAAAGAATAGAAGCGGCCAGAAAGCCCAACACGAACTTCGGAAAACGGTACCAAATTTCCATCCAGCTGACCCGTTGACCCTCCACACATTCAACTTTGGCGCACCAGTACACGGCGACTCCGAAGGCCGTCACGCCGATCAAGACATTTTGAATCATTTTGATGGTAGCGGCGACGTACAGCGCTTTGTCCGAAAGAAACGCTCCGGCTGCGGCTACGGCACCTGTGGCGTCAATGGTACCGCCCATCCATGCACCGCCAAGAATATGGGGCATTCCCACAGCTTTAATGAAGGCGGGCATGGCCACCATCATGATGGCCGTAAATACCAGCGAAATACCGATGGCCAGGGTCAATTCCTCCTTTTTGGCTCGGCAAGCGGCCGCGGTTGCAATGGCTGCGGACGTACCACAAACGCTCATATCGGCGGAAATCACGATATTGAGAGTTTTCGAAGGCATTTTGAGCACCTTTTGCCCAAAGATAAAGGTGGTAATAAGGACGATAGGAGTTACAACCCAGGCCACGAAGATACCCGGTATCCCGATGGCGACAATCTTTGAGAAAAGGACTTCAGCGCCTAGTAGGACAAGTCCGGTCTTGATGAAATACTCGACTTCTAACGCAGGTTTGATCCATTGCGGTGTTCCGATGGTATTGGCGATCAGCATGCCGATGGCGATAGCCCACACGGCGTATTCGACACCATAGTGTTTCATGGTGGCCTGACTCGCCAAACAGTAAGCCACGACACTAATAAGGAAGACCGCTCCAAAGCCCTTGAGGAAAGCAAAAACACCTTTTCCCATAAATTTAATGCCTATGGAAAAGAAGAGAGCCATCACGACACCGAGTCCGAGAAGCGTCGGAATCAGATTGTACGGCTTATGCTCCGTCTTAGCCTTGGCCTTGGAAGCGGCCGCATGAGCTTTTCGCCAGGCGTCGATCTTTTCTACGGCCGCAGCGTTCAACGCCGCATCTTGGAATCCGGCTTGAGCCGCAGCATTTTGAGCGGCCATGGCAACCGCCAAAGCGTCGGCTTCCTTGGCTTTGGCGGCTTCGTATTTCGGCATGTTGGCCGTATTGAGAGCATCGGCCCGCTCCTTGCTCATGTAAAAAGACTGAGTGATATCGGTGCTCCAATCTTTCGGGTGCGCCAGCCATTTCCTGAAAAACTTGCCAACCTCACTGTTGGTCGCCTTTAATTTCTTTTTGGCATCCTGAGCTTGGTACCATTCGATGGTCTTGAACGGCGCTCGGGAAGCTTCCGCCTCCATGATCGCATTGGATTTAGCGATGATCTCGTGCATTCCTTTAGGTTTTGCAGACCAAAAGGCAATAAGACCTGCGATCAGAAGAATGAATCCCAGCCAGATGGCCCAATAGTCTTCCTTTGTCCATAGGTCGGACCAGCTTGCTGTGGCTCTGTCCATAACGATTTGCTCGTTCTTGGATGTCGGCTCCATATTCCTCTCCTTTGCTTTTGGGTTTTCCTCTTTTGCGTGCCATCTTTTCAGTCAGCCGCCCCCAACTGGGCTCGGGCTCAGGCGCCGTTGACTCTCGCCTGCAAAGCAAATAGCGAGCCCCATAAGGCGATAATTGCTTAACCTATCGGAATACTTCTAAATATGTTCCATGCCGCGGGCTTGCTAGCGTATACCTGCCTTAGCATCTGCTAACAAAAGTTTGCAGTTTCAGGGCTTGGTTTAGAAGGTAATCCGGTCACCTTGAGCAGCGTCTTGTCGTCTTCCACTACGTTTGCCAAACGACAATGAGGTTGCTGCTGGCGTTGAGAAAGATGGGTGTGCCAGAGACGTGACAAAGAGATTTGGTGGGATTTTCAGTGAGCGGCACCATGAGCTTCCGGTCCAGGTGCGACTTTTTTCTTTTCGTGGAGACAACACCCATCGGGCAGGCCTACTTAAGAATATTTTTCAGTGAATGCGGAGCTGGAAGGTAAATCTGGAGGGGGATACGTCGATCGGCCCCATCAGGCCTTGCGTCGGCTTATTTTGACGAAGTTCCCAGAAATGACCAAATGGGTATTGGTTTCGATTGGCAAGAAATTTACAAGCCGGCTTTTTAATCAGAGCCTTGAAGGCTGTCCGAGAACTTAGATGGAACCGTTCCAGGTCAAGACGTAGGGGGCCAGGCGCGCCGTACCCCTACGTCTCAAGCCCATCTTTCCCTTGGGTTATCGTGCTTTTTGGCTGCACAAACGGCTGGGTGGATGTCCTTGCTTTCATAAAAAAACCATCGCCTTGTCTTATTCTCGAATAAGCTCTTAGGATCTCGTCCAAGCAGGCGAAGGACTGCTGCGACAATGCCGTTTTCGGCAGAGGCCAGGCGCCGACTCGCCCCTGCCTTGAGATGGCAAGCGATGCAACGGTCACTGTAAGTTTTCGGACAAACTCATGGTCTCTTAGAAATCCTGCAAATCCTCGTCAAAAGGAATGAGTTCTTGTGGTGAGGTCTTGTCGCTTTTGTTTAGCGTCGCAGGGTGAGCTTTGCCGTTTCCTGCCTTGGCCACGGATTTCGGCTCTTTCCGCGAAAACACTTTGTCTTTTGGCGAAGGGGGTGCTTTTTCTTTCTTCCAGGCTAAGCCTTTGATCTTGAGACCGTCGCCTCGCCTTCCCACGAGGGCCTGAAGTTCTTCCACCAGAGACTGCAATTGAGCCGCCTGAGCATTCAGTTCTTCCGCGGCGGAGGCGGATTCTTCAGCATTGGCCGCCGTTTGTTGCACCACTTTGTCCATCTCCGAGATGGCCGTGTTCACCTGCGTGATCCCTTCACTTTGTTCATGGGAAGCCGCAGCGATCTCGTTCACCAGTTCCGCCACCTTGATCACACTTTCATGGACTTGGGAAAAAGCCTGATTGGTGGCTTCCGTAAGATCCGCCCCTTGTTTCACCCGCACCACCGTGCCTTCGATGAGCTGCGCCGTGTTCTTGGCCGCTTCCGCCGCACGCATGGCAAGGTTTCGGACTTCATCGGCCACCACCGCAAAACCGGCCCCGGCTTCCCCCGCTCGAGCCGCTTCCACGGCGGCGTTCAGAGCCAAAAGATTCGTCTGAAACGCGATTTCATCAATGGTTTTAATGATCTTTTGGGTTTGTTCACTTGATCGTGTAATTTCTTCCATGGATTCCAAGAGCTCGACCATGCTGACCTTAGCTTTTTCTGCGGCTTTGGCGGCCTGTTTCATGAGTCCGTCGGCCTGAGCCGCATTGTCTGCGTTTTGCCGGGTCATGGAAGCCATCTCTTCCACGGCGGAAGAGGTTTCTTCAATACCTGCGGCCTGCTGAGAAGCCCCTTCAGCCAACTGCTGGCTTGCCGAAGCCACCTGACCGGCCGCCGAAACCACCTGTTCGGCGCTTTCCCCCAGTTCCTCCGAAGTCTTTCTCAGCACCGCGTTGATGCCGCGAGTGATGACGGCCCCGAGGAGAATGGCGAACCCAAGGCCGATCAGCGCCGCAGAAGTCATGAAGACTTTCATGCGTTCGGCAAAGGTGATGGAGTGCTCGGAGACGCTTTTCCCCACGTCTCGGTTGATGGCCACCACTTTTTCCAAGAGAGGCAAGGCGATGCGTTGTTTCTCGAGCACAGGCCCAAGCAATTGTTCTTCAAGGGCTGCCATGGTCGCATGCGCGTCATCGGCTATCTTGTTAATCCCTTCAAAGTGTTTGAAGACCTCTTCACGAGCCAGTCGAAAACGGTTTTCAACAAGCACGCGGGCTTCTTCGTTCCTTCCTGAACGAACCAATTCCTTGATTTCACGAAGGGTTTCGTGAAACAGACGATGAGGTTCCTGAACGGAAGCCAGGAGATTTTTGAGTTCAGGATTTTGCGTGGAAAACTGGGTAAGCCATTTTCCGAAACGACAGGCTGTATGGTCTTCACCGCCTTGGAACGATTTGCCCGTAAGGATCATGTCCAAAACTCGGGCTTCCAGATTCAGGTGATCTGCGGTGAACATCGAAATTTTTGATTTGAGCTCGTCAGGATCCTTGATTCCTAAGGCGTCAAAGCGCTTGGACATTTCCAGCGCCTTGTTGTTTTCCGCCTTCCAAGCTTCATGGGCCACCTTGAACTGTTTCCACACTTCGGCTTCTTCCGGAGTCTGCGGTAACGGCTCATAGATTTTCATGGCGCCTTGATAGGCCTCTCGAGCTTTGGCGATGTTTTCATACTGGCGCTGCCGGACCGCAGAATCCAGCCCTGAAATGGCCAAGGTTCGAAGACTTGCGCGAATGTCTTGCAGCTTTTCGGCCATGACCAAGGTCGCTTCCACACTGGGCAGTCTCACATGGCCCACCTCATTTAAAGCGCTGACAGCCCGAATAGCCGTAAAGTACGCCACGCCTCCGAGAACCGCCACAACCCCACACAACACCGCAAATGTCAAACCCAAGCGTTTCCCCACAGTCCATCGTCTCTGTTGCATCTCTTGCCCTCCTCTGTCTTTTGCATGTTTCAGGGTCTGCGTGCATGACGAAAAGTAAGATGCTTTGCCGATGCACCGCTTTTCCATCCTGCCCTATGATCGGCACAGAACGGACAGGACTTTAGAGAAAATGCGCTCAGTTTCGGTCTTTTTTTACCAGAAAAAAAGTTCTCTCGAGACAGAAGAAGGTTTCAGGCCGAAGGCAGCCCGAATTTCTTTGAGGACGGTTTGTTGCATGGCAGGAGGTCCGCACAGGTAAAAGCCCTGATCGGCTTGAAGTTGGCTTTTCAGGATTTCGGCTGTGATATGCCCTTTAAGGAATAAAACCCGCGGGCCATCTTCGGGATATCCGTTGGGGAAGGTTTCTCGACTGAGGACATGGACCACTTGAAGTGGCATAGTTTGAGCCATGGCGCTCAGCTCTTCCCGTGCGATGATATCTTTAAGGGTCTTGTTGGCATACAGAAGAACCGTGGGAACTGCTTGGCTGGTGACCTGAAAATGCCGCAACAAACTCAAAAAGGGTGTGATGCCGACTCCGCCCGCAATTAAGGCAAGGGATGAGTACCTGTTCACGTCGGCCAAAAACACGCCAAAAGGCCCTTCGTACAGGATACGATCCCCTGAAGACAGCCTATGAATCCGCTGAGTGAACGAACCGGTTCTCTTGATGGTAAAACGAAGCACTTGGTCTTCGGGAGGACCAGAGATGGTGAAAGGGTGCGGTTCACTGAACCCGCGCTTTGTGGCAAGGCGTAACAGGGCGAATTGTCCCGCCCGTCGAGGCGCCAATTTTCCCGTTTCTTTCAGGGGTCGAAGCCAAACAGAAACCGTATCATGCGTTTCCGGAACGATCTGCTCAACCTGGCATAAGATGCGACTTCCTCGAAGGATTTTTATCAACCGTCCAAGCGAAACACCCAAGAAAATTGACAGAAGAACAAGCCAAACTCCAAAGCGAAGTCCTTCTCCCATGGTGGTCCCTCGAAAGAGGGCATGGGCAAACGCTAAAGGAACAGCCCCATAAGCCAGGCCATGCAGAGGTTTCCACAGGATGAAAGGAACACGAAGAATCTTTCCCGACAGGGCCGCCATGGCGACAAGGAGAACCAGGAGAAGGGACATACGACCTACCGTCATTTCCCACACGGTGGAGCCGACAAGCGCCGACAGGGCAAGGTCTTTTCCTCCGAGAGCATAGAAGCGTACACCTTGAAAGGCCACATGACAAAGGAGCAGGCCGAAAGTGAGCAGCGCCAGGGGTCTATGAGTGCGGATCATTCGATCCAGTCCAATGAAATGTTCGACCACCCGAGTTCGACTTCCCAGCACCACGAGGACGACGAGAAAAACCAAGCCGTTTTGGGCGAGAATGGAACTCAACGCCGCAGCCCTATCGGCTGTTCCCATGGTTCCCATTTGCGGCAAGACAAAAGCTACCCATGAGCCAATGAGAAGCAAAGGCAGAAAAGCCCCGAGACCGATAAAGATTTTTACGGCTCGTCCATCCATCGCCCAAGCTTCAGCTTAGAGATCTTTTCCGGATTTCAGAGAAGAAAGGAAGTCTACGATAACTTCCTTTTCTGCATCGCTAACGCGCGCTCCATGCTTTTGCATCCGCGTCACATAGGCATGCCAGGTGTTTCGGTCGTTTTTGGGGATATGGTCTCGAACACGCGTGAGATTGTGGCATACGGTGCACCGACTTTGGACAAGCTGACGTCCTTCAGGGCTTCCCTCAACCGCTTTTGGAACCAAAAACAAAGATGATACCCATAGCAGTGAACATCCGACGGTGAGCGCGACTGTTTTGATCATGGCTTCTCTCCTTTTTGTAGAGGGTCATTGGGTGGTTCAAAGACAGTAGCTCTAGATAACCCATAAGAAACAAGGAGGTCCAGAAGCGTGTCTGGGAAAAAAATTCTCCCTGGGAGTGCGGGTGTCCCGCCCGCATAAACGGCGGGTCATGAGCACGCATCTAAGGAAACGGCCTGGTTTGGCCTTTGTAGGGACGAGCCATAGCCTCGCCCCTTCGAAGAAATGGTGTTCGATGCAACGGTCACAATGTGCTTTCCTGCAAGGTTCTATTTTTTGGCTCTTCTTCTACGGGAAGCCAGAGGCTGAATTCTGTACCCTGCCCTACCTGACTCTGTACCCGAATCACACCTCCATGTCGGGATACAATGCCGTAGGCTACCGAGAGTCCCAACCCGGTTCCCTTTCCGACTTCTTTTGTGGAAAAGAAAGGTTCGAAGATCTTTTCCAGATTTTCAGAAGGGATGCCGCATCCGGTGTCTTGGACGCTCAGTTCCACCCCAAGACGTTTGATCCCTTCTCGGTTTGTCGCAGGTGCCACACGACTCGCAACGGTGATTTTCCCTCCCGGTTCGGTGGCATCCAAAGCATTGAGTAAAAGGTTAAGGAGCACACTCTTGATTTGCTGCACGTCCATTTTCACCAGGGGTAGGTCTTGGCCGGGTTCGTACCGCAACTGAATGCCCTTGAGGGTGGCCTGATTTTCCACCAGAGGAAGAGTGTCCAGGACTACTCGGTGCAGGTCCGAAGGTTCCATGCGCGGTGTGGTCTGTCGAGAGAAGTCCAGAAGGCTTTTGACGATACGGCGCACTCTTTCCGTCGCGTCCACGATAACGGTCAGCATTTCCCGGGCTTCTTCGTCCAGATCATCTCGCTGCAACAGAAGATGGCCGCAGGTGAGAACCCCCGTCAAAGGATTGTTGACTTCATGGGCCACTCCTGCCGCCAATCGACCGATGCTGCTCAGTTTCTGTGCCACCACGAGCTTGTTTTCAGCTTCTTGCCTTTGCCGTGTTTCTCGATCGCGAATCGCTTCCAGCATGGATGCAAAGGCTTTCTGCATGGCTCCGACTTCCCCCTTTTCGGCAGGGCCCAAATCCGGATGCATGTTGCCTTGAGCCACTTCCGCCGCCGCGCGGCTCAAGCGTGCCATGGGGGCGATGATTTTCCATTCCAGAAAGTACCCCAGCCAGATGGCCACGCTCATGCCAAGGACACTTAAGGCCGCAAAGAGCAGGATCGCTTTGTTGCGCACGTCGGCATACGGTTTTTCCAGGACGCCTACGTAGAGCATGCCGATGCGATGCCCATCCTCATCCACAATGGGTTCATAACAGGTGATGTACCAGTCGTTCACCACAAAGGCTCGATCATTCCAACGTTGACCCTGTTCCAGAACCTGGCGGGCTACATCAGGGGAAGCTCTTGTGCCCAAAGCTCGCTGACCGTCGGCATTCAAGACATTGGTGGCGATGCGCACATCTTTCAAGAAAACGGTCACGGTCCCCAAATTCCAGCCGTGGTGCTCGGTGCCTCGAAACAGGCTTTCCCGAATCGTGTCCACAAACGCGGACGCTCCGTTCAACACCGTAATGCCGAAAAGGGCGGCCGAGCCCTCAGAAGAACCCCCCACTGGAAGCACGACCGCCAGCACCATGGCTTCTTCCAAAAAGGTGAGCGAGGAGGTGTCTTTGGACGAGGAAGGTTTGAGGGGGGGTCGAGCCTTTTCGGCCAGCACAGGGTCCAAAAGGGCTAAATCGGAAAGAGGAAGCACCAAGGTTCCTCGAAGGGGCCGATGGGTCTTCAAGACCTTTTCAAGCCAGGGGAAAGCGCCCAATGAGGCGTTCACACGGCGCAAGGCCTTGGAGGAAAGAACCCAGATGCCTTGAGATTCATAGGCCAGGGCCACCAGGTCGAAAGGACCGTTTTCCGCCAGAGTTCGAAGAGGCGGCTCCAAGTTTTGTTCATGGATGTCTTGAGACAAACGTGAAAAAGGCTCCGTATGCGCCGCAACGGACAAGGCCAACGCCATCTTGTCCAAGTGATCCGCATACATTTGTCGTGCCGCGTTCAAGTCCTGAATGACCCGAATTTTGGCTTCACGCAAGAATGTTTTGTAGAGCATGCCGCCACCGATCAAAAGGGGAACTCCGCCGGTGAGAAAGGAAAAGAGAAAGAAAGTGGCGATAAGTTTGGTGCGTGTGGAAGCCAGAACTGAGTATTTGCTTGAGAATAAGCCCATGGGAAGCCTCATGGTGCAGTGCCGTGTGCGGCGTCCGCAGGTTTGGATGCACGACACGCAAAGAGAATCTCGACGCTATAGGAGGATCCTTTGAACAATAGCGCCGTTCTGCTATCATTCGCAAACAAAACTCTCAAAGGCAGGAACGATTCTCATGCAAAGGAGCTCAAGATGCCTGTCAACCGGCAAGAACTTAAAGCGGTCATTTTCGATTTCGACGGTGTTCTCGTGGATTCCGAACCCTTGCATTACCAAGCTTTTTGCGATGTGTTAGCCCCTTTGGGGTTGGCTCACTCTTACGAGGTCTATCTGGAACGCTATATCGGTTTCGATGATCGGGACGCTCTTCGAACCATCTTTGAGGATGCCGGCAGAGCCCTGGATAGCGATCTTTTTGAACGTCTTTTGAGGGATAAAGAAGCGGCTTTTCAGAATATTGTCTCGCGAGGCGTGGTTCCCTTTGCCGGAGCGAAGGAGCTCGTGGAAAACCTTAACAGTGCCGGACTGCCTTTAGCGATCGCATCCGGTGCCAGAAAAGAAGAAATCCACCTCATTTTGAAGAGCCTGGAAATGCTTGACGCTTTTTCCGTCATTGTTTCGGCCGATGATGTGGCCAAGGGGAAACCACATCCAGAAACCTATCAAAAAGCCCTGGAGGCTCTCCGGGCCATCCATCCTACCCTGCGTGGTGCCCCGGAAGATGATGGATCCTCACCGCAAGGGGTGGTAGTGATCGAGGATACCCCCACAGGGATTCAGGCGGCTCTAAGTGCCGGTCTTTTCGTGGTGGCTGTGGCCCATACGTATCCTCCAGCCGCTCTGCAGCAGGCCCATTGGGTCGTGCCTTGCCTTGCGGATCTTTCCTTGGATCGTCTTCGTCACGCCATGCAGGTTCAGGAATCTCGGCCGAATCCATGACCCGAAACGTGCGGCGTCAAAAGAAAAAGGGGAAAGACCATGCTTCTCGTTCCTTCTTCCGAAATTGCTCAAAGGATCGTCGGCTTTCAAGCTCTGCTGCGTTCTCACCAAGTGGATGCGGCCCTCATTCGCCAAAACACCGATCTTTATTATTTTTCCGGGACGGTTCAAGACGCCTGTCTCATCATTCCAGCCTCCGGACATCCCCTCTTTGCCGTGCGCCGTGATGTGCAGCGTGCCGAACAACAAACGCCGCTGAGACCGGTCCTTCCGTTGGAAAGCCTTAAACAACTTCCTTCTCTGGTGGATGAGGCTGTAGGGCGTTCATCCCCACGCACGTTGGGCATGGAGCTGGATGTCTTGCCGGCCAACACCTTCTTTTACTTTGACGAGAAACTCTTTCCCAGGGATCGCATCGTGGACGTGAGCGGTCTTATTAGGCAGGTGCGCATGCTTAAGTCTTCCTGGGAGTTGGACATGATGCGTCAAGCGGCGGTCATTTCCGATGCGGTGGCTCAAGCGGTGCCTCGGTTTCTTCACGAAGGCATGCGGGAATGGGATCTTTTGGCGGAACTGGAAAAAACAGCCAGGTTGGCGGGCCATTTAGGGTTTTCCAGGGTGCGAGGATTCAACCTGGAAATCTATTTCGGACATGTTCTTTCAGGGCCTGAAGCTGCCGAGGCGCCTTATGCCGATCATCCCACCGGAGGTCCAGGGATCAGTCCCGCTTTCAGCCAAGGTTCAGGATATCGCACCATAGGCCGTGGGGATCTCGTCAGTGTGGACACCATGATGAACCATAACGGCTATTTGAACGATCAAACACGGAACTTCAGCCTAGGCCCCCCTTCTCCCATTTTGCAAGATCGCTACGCCATGTGCCGAGAGCTGCATCTATGGCTTCGAGAACACGCAGTGCCTGGCGCCGTGACCGGTGAGCTCTACGAGCAGATGCTGGAGCAGGTTCGAAAGGCTGGACGACTGGAGCATTTTATGGGTCCTCATGACACCGGTGTCTCCTTTTTAGGGCATGGATTGGGCCTGGAAGTGGATGAGTTTCCCTTTATCGCCAAGGGACAAAAAATGGTGCTGCGTGAAGGAATGACTTTTGCCTTTGAACCTAAATGGGTCATCCCGGGCATTGGTATCGCCGGATACGAAAACACCTATGTGGTGACAGCACATAGGGCTGAACCGATCAATATCACGCCGGAGGATCTGGTAATTCTTCCCTGATGGTCCTTCGGCGCTTTATTGCAAAGCCAAATGGGGTGCTCGAAGCAGCCGGCTGATCTGCCGGCTGTAGTATTGCACTTGTTGACGTTCGGCGGTGTATTCCAATTTTTCCACCGCCTTGTCTATGCCTTTGGATTCATCGAGGCGCCGTTCCAAAAGCCCCTTTTCCACGAAATAGCTCAGAGCATTCCCGCAGACGATTTTGGAAATGGATTCGGGTCTTTCGATAAGTCCCATTTTAAGGTGTTTTTGACCTGTGGACAGTACCTTTTTGATGAGATCTTTTTCCGAGTAAGGTTTCTTTTGCACATAGCGAAGAGAGCGCAAGACCAGCCAGTAAGTTTCGAAAAAGTTGCGAATCAGCCCGTGAAAAGCCTGCACAGCCATGAGACCTCGATGCGTCAGCATGTAGGGCTGGTCTTCGGCAGGATCAAGGCTACGCAGCCAGCCCAGTCTTTCAAAAACATTCAGGAGCTGCTTGGCCATCTGATGGTCGCGTACATCCATGTCGTAGACAAATTCATATTTGAAAAAGTCTTTCATAAAAGCCAGGTCTTCCAAGATATCCCCAAGACTGAACCGGAAGGTTTCTTGCCTGAGAATGGACGTGGCCACGAAAGAGGCCGGCAGAAAAAAGTGGATGATATTGTTTTTGTAGTATTCCAAAGTGAGCCGGTGATCGTCGTCGAGGATAAAGACTTCTTCTTCCAGTTCGTCATCTTCGTCTTTGAGCCTTTCCAGAAGCTTGCTTTTGACCAAATCCTTGAGGGTATCTTCAATGACCTGGTCGTAGTTTTGAAAACTTCGGGAAAATCGCACACCGTTTTGTTCCAGGTATTGAAAGAGCAGGTGGATCGTCTGGGTGAGTTGGACCAAAGCCGTGCCCTTACGTGCTCCAGACAACAAAGCCGCAGAGACGAGGGCATGGGGCGTGACCAAGGAGGCTTGGTTGATGTTGGAAATGATGCGAAAAGCGAAGTCTCGGTACATGGCATGGCGAACCTTGGAAGAGAGGTTTTTTAAATCATAACGGTGACGTTCCAGGTAACGCCGCAGCGATATGGGTTCAGCGAACCGAACATAGACACGTCCGTAACGTTTTTTGAGAAAACGTCCGGCCCGAACAAGCTGTCCCAAGCTTTCTTCTCTTTTGGTACCTCCCGTGATTTCGTTAACGTAAACTTCCTCTTCGGGAATGCGGTCATAGCAAATAGACGTCGGGACAAATACAAGGTCGTCACAGAACCCTTCTTCCACAGCCTGAATAAGAATGGCCAGAAGACCCAGTTTGGGCAGGACCATTTTGCCGGTGCGGCTGCGTCCCCCTTCAATGAAAAACTCGATGTTATGCCCGAAACGTACCATGGTTTTGACGTAAAGGGAAAAGACTTCTGAATAAAACCGAGCCCCTTTAAAGGTTCTGCGAATAAAAAAGGCACCGCCTCGACGAAAGATAGGACCCAACGGCCAAAAGGATAGATTTTTGCCTGCGGCGATAAAGGGCGAGTAAAGGTTGTTTCGAAAGAGGACGTAGGAGAGAATCAGATAGTCGATATGGCTCTTGTGGCAGGGCACGTACACCAAAGTATTATGCCGAGCGGCTTTGCGCACGCGGTGGAGGCTTTCCATGTCGACGTCAATGCCGTCGAAAAGGTTGTTCCACAACCAGGTAAGAAGCTTTTCACCCAATTGAATCATGGTGTAGCTGTAATCGGCGGCGATTTCTTCAAGGTATTTATCGGCTTCTTTACGGATCTTCCATACGGGTTCCCCAGAAGCCTTGGCCCGGCGTTTCATAAAGGCTTCCAGCTTAGGGTGATGGAGAATGATCTCCTTGAGTTCCAGTTTGCTTTTGATTTGGGGGCCCACCACGGCTCGGCGAATCTTGTCACCCGATTCGGTTAAGGTCCGCCGCAGTTCAAAAACCTGTTTGCGACGTTCCCAAGGGTCTTGAGACAATTCGGCCTGCACCTGAAGCAGGTCTAAAGGTTCCCCCACTTCAATGGCGGCGTAGGAGTAGTTTCGAATGAAAGAGACGAGCTTTCTCACTAGACCTGGATTTTCCAGGTTACCGAAGACAATGTCCCAAATTCCACGTCTTTCTTTTCGAGGGGCGCGGCTGTAAAGCAGCACCAGGGGCACCACGAAAATGGGGCGGGATATTTCTTTTTGCAAGGTCAGCAAATGATCCAAAGGATCGTGCTGCACCATGACGGCCCGTTGGTAGTAGCCTTTTTTGCCTAAAAGAAAAAGAAGGCCTGATCGGCCCTGGTGCAGCATATCGCGATAATAGCCGTGTTCGTAAGGGTCCGGAACACCGTCGCGACTCAGATGTTGCGCAAGATTTCGAAGGATCACGGTGGTTGCGTAGGTTCTAGGCTGCCAAAAATACGGCCTTAGGTCGAAGAGAAAGGTCGGAGCAGGAAGCCCTAACTGGTGAAGTCGCAGACTCACGTAAACGAAATCCAGCTGGGATCGATGTCGAAGAGCGTAGATGATGCAACCCTTATCGGCTAAGGTTTCCAGTAGCTTTTGCTGATCTTCGGGAATGGAGGTTTTAGCGATGAGTTTTTCAAAGATGGGGCTGAGAAGAAACCGGGGTTTGTCCGGGATCGAAAAGCCAAAGGCATCGTCTGAGAGGCTTTGTTTTTCTTTTCCCCTCTCACCGAAAAAAGCCTTCTTGACGGACTGAAACCAGCTGCTCATCATGCAATCCTTCCTTGCTGAAAAAAATGGCGCTTCGGGTCTGCAAAGCGTAGTAACTTACCAAAAGAGGCTCGGTTTAGGAAAAGTTTTTTCCACGAGCATTCAAGGGGGAGTCTTCCGTGCTGAGTGAACTTGTGGTGCACAATTTTGCCATCATTTCGAAGCTTCATGTGACCTTTGATTCGGGTTTTACGGTGATCACCGGGGAGACCGGAGCCGGAAAGTCCATATTGGTTGGGGCCGTGAATCTTCTTTTAGGAGGACGTGCCTCCCAGGAAATGATTCGTACAGGAGCCGAAGAAGCTACCGTGGAAGCTCTGTTTACCTTCGAAACCCCGGAGATTCTGGGGCCGCGTCTTGAAAGTCTCGACGTGAAACCATCTACGGAGCTCCTGATTAAACGCACAGTCAGTCGTTCGGGAAGAAACCGAATCTTCATCAACGGGCGCCTGGCTACCCTGTCCCAACTGCAGGCTCTGGCCACAGGACTCATTTCCATCTCTGGACAACACGAACACCAGATCCTCTTGAACCCTGACATTCACTTGGAGCTTCTGGATCAGTACGGCAACCTGGGCTCCGATGTTTCGAAGGTGACGAAAGCTTACGGGGAATGGGTGCAACGGCTGGAGTCTCTAAAAAAACTTCAGCGCATGAAAGAACAGAGGCAGCAGCAGATGGATTTCATGCGCTTTCAACTTCAGGAATTGGAAGGAGCTGGGCTTTTGCCTCACGAAGACGAGGAATTGCAGGCGGAACGCAAGCTCTTACAACATGCGGCCGTCCTGCATGAAGCCGCCGAAGCGGCGTATCGGCTTCTTTATCGAGATCACGGATCGGTGTTGGAAAAACTGGGAGAGATCAATAAACATCTTGAGATTATCGTCGGTATTGATCCTTCTCAGAGGCAGGCTCTGGAGCATGTGGAGCAAGCTCGAATTCATGCGGAAGAATTAAGTTTTTTGATGCAGCGTTACGTGGAATCCATTCGCTTTGATCCAGGAAGATTGGCGGAGGTGGAAGACCGTCTGGCGGTGTTGGGACGGTTGGCGAAAAAGTATGGTCCCACCGTGGAGGACATGATTCGAAAACGGGAAGATCTTCGAAAGGCTTTAGGTGAAGATGCCGACGTGGCGTGGGAAGAATCGGTCCTGCAGAAAGAGGTGGTTCAGGCGGAAGAACGTTTGCGTGCTTTGGCGGAGGAACTTTCTCGAAAAAGGCAAGCGGCGGCCATAGAACTTCGAGGTGAAGTGGAAGACATCTTGGCGCGTCTGGATCTTCCCAAGGCTCGTTTTGATGTGGCTTTTTGCCATTCGGGGGAAGACACGGGTCAAAGCTTTGCCGGACGTGTGACGCCCAAAGGCATCGACCGTGCGGAATTCCTTCTTTCCGCCAATCCGGGGGAAGCCCTGAAGCCCTTGTCCAAGGTGGCCTCAGGCGGTGAACTTTCCCGTATTCTCCTGGCCTTGAAAACCCTTCTCAGTCGCCAGGGCGAAGCGGAAACACTCATTTTTGACGAAGTGGACACAGGCATTGGCGGTCGCACGGCGGAGCTTGTGGGACGTCAGTTGCACAATCTTTCGCAGCGTTTTCAGATTATCTGTATCACACACCTGCCTCAAATCGCCTGTTTCGGAACCCACCATTACCGTGTGGCCAAGGAACTCGCAGGCGAAACCACCCAGACCATTATGACTCGACTCGAGCCTCAGGAACGTGTCTCAGAGCTGGCGCGCATGCTGGGCGGTGTCACCATTACCGACCAAACCTTAGCTCATGCCCGCGAATGGCTCGACCGTGCTCAGAGACGGATTTCTTGAAACCTACAACTTTTTGACAAAAGGCAAAGTTTTTTTTAAAGAGCCTCGTTTGACCGTTCGATAAGACATAATGAGAATAGAGTCATGGTGGAGTGTTTTCTATTAGAGCTGAATTCCGAGAGTCGACTTGGATATGTCGTCGAACACAGCACAGCGGCAAATGAACAACGTGAGCGTGACGCGCTGGATTCCATGGGCATTTCTTTCTGTTCTTTGGGCTTATCTTACCTATGCCGCCACCATTTATCTGGAACTTCGGGACCAAGTTTTGGTGGGCTGGGGCCTTCTTGTGGTCTTATGGCTCCTGATACGCTGGAAAACCGGGACCATTCCCATTCGCGTTTTCATCATTCTTCTGAGTGCGTTTCTTTCGCTCCGCTATTGGATGTTTCGAACCTTTGAAACCCTTAGCTATACCGGCCCGTGGGATTGTATCGGCATGCTGCTTCTCTACGGCGCCGAAACCTACGGTATCAGCATTCATCTTCTGGGACTTTTCGTGAACATTTGGCCTTTGGAACGCACAGAAGAGCCGAGCCTTCCTCAAGACCCATCCCAATATCCAACCGTGGACATTCTCATTCCCACTTACAACGAGCCCGAAGAGATTGTTCGAACCACGGCTCTGGCCTGCACGCTCATCGACTATCCTCCAGACAAAATGAACATTTACATTTTAGACGACGGGGGAACGGTAGCCCGAAGAAACGATCCGGACCCGGAAAAGGCCCGTGCGGCGACCATTCGTCATGAACGACTGAAGAAGCTGGCCTCGGAGATCGGGGTCCATTACATGACCAGAGATGATAACGGGCGCGCCAAAGCGGGCAACATTAATTATGCGCTGCAGTGCCTCTGTTCTACCGATGCTTTCAAGATGGAAGGGAAAAGTTTTACCTGCGTGAATGTGGGGATTCAGCAGTCCTGCAGTGATCTTATTCTTATTTTGGACTGTGATCATGTTCCGACTCGAGATATTCTCAAAAGAACGGTGCCTTACTTTTTGAAGGACGAAAAGCTTTTCCTGGTGCAAACCCCTCACTTTTTCATCAATCCCAGCCCCGTGGAAAAGAACCTTGGCATCTATGGACGCTTACCCGGAGAAAACGAAATGTTTTACCGGCGCATTCACCTGGGGTTGGATTTCTGGAACGCATCCTTTTTCTGTGGCTCCGCAGCCCTTTTGCGCCGTTCCTACCTCGTCGAAGTGGGCGGCATTCAGGGGGAAACCATCACGGAAGACGCCGAAACGGCCTTAGAACTTCACCGGCGTGGCTATAGGAGCGTGTACGTCAACCGTCCCATGGTCTGCGGCCTGTCTCCGGAAACCTTTGACGCCTTCATACTGCAGCGCTCTCGTTGGGCCCAAGGCATGGTTCAGCTTTTTCTTCTTAAAAACCCTTTGCTGTCTAAGGGGCTCAGCTTTATCCAGAAACTTTGTTATCTCAATTCCTGTCTATTCTGGTTTTTCGGCCTGGCCCGTATCGTTTTCCTTCTCGCCCCCATGGCCTACCTTTTCTTCAGCCTTCGAGTCTACAACGCGTCGGTGATTCAGGTGATCGCCTACGCCCTGCCGCATCTTTTTGGGTCCATGCTTGCAGCCCATTATCTTTACGGGGATGTGCGCCACACTTTGTTTTCGGAATTCTTCGAGACAGTTCAGAGCATTTATCTGCTGCCGGCGGTCCTCTCTACCCTTAAGAACCCTCGATCCCCCCGTTTCAAGGTCACCCCCAAAGGAGGGCATCTTGAATCGGATGCCCCCAGCCCTTTGGGATATCCCTTTTATGCCATGTTGGTCCTGGCATTATTGGCCATGGGAGCAGGTTACCACCGCTGGATCACGTTCCCTCTCGAACGGGACGTCATCCTCATCTGCTTATTCTGGAATGTCTACAATCTGGGAATCATTTTGCTCTGTTTGGGAGCCGCTTGGGAACTGCATCAATGGCGGCGCCATCATCGGGTGGTCACCGATGAACCGGCCTTTCTTCTTACCGAAGACAACCGCAGGATACAGGCGCGCATCGTGGATCTCTCTTTAGGCGGTGTGAGACTTCGAGTAGGTTCGAACGACGCCCAACTTCTTCACCCGAGTAAGATTTTGACATTGTGCGCCACAGACAGTTCCCAAAAGGAGTATTCCCTATCGATTCAAATCGTTAGAATGGATCCTTGTCAAATCAACAAACAACGAGAATGCACCTTCGGCTGCCAATGGGCGGATGACGGGGCTCAAGCCTTTGCGGATCGAGTAAGTTTTATCTATGGCGATAGTGAGCGTTGGCGGCGTTTTTGGGAATCTTATCCACGGGGGCATTTGGCCTTGGGACGTGGCTATGTGTTGCTTCTTAAGACAGGTATTCAAAAAGCTTTTCAGAATTTTGTCGGCACGGGCAGATTGTTGGCGCATAACACATGGAAGATGATGGGGATTCTATGGACGCGAGGATTCAAAAGAGACCAAGAGGCTTTGTGATCCCGCTAGCTTGGGTTCTGGCAGCGGCCTTTCTGTGCCAGCTCTGTCCTCTGGGGGCATTCGCCGATGTTGAAAAGAACGGTGTCCCAACGGGGCCCATGCGTTTCAGGGTGCCATTGCCTCAGTTGGTGCCCGTATCCGTTCACAAGATGCAGGGAGCTTACAACGGATTTGACGTAAGCCTGCCGGTTCCCGAACGGTGGCATATCCATGAAGCCGTGCTCACCTTTTCCTACGTGAATTCCACGGCCCTGCTCCGGGAAAATTCACGGCTCATCGTTGAACTCAACGGGCACCCTTTGGCCCAAGTGGTCCTCGAGGCACAGGCTCCCGAAGGAAGGGTTTCGGTTCGTTTGCCGACGAATCTCTTGAGCCCGGGTTACAATGATCTCTCTTTTAAGGTCACTCAGCACTATGTGCTGGACTGCGAGGATCCTACCGCTCCGGAGCTGTGGACGACCCTCAAGCTGGATGAAGCTTACCTGGATTGGACCGTATCACTGAAGCCTTTGCCGTTGCGACTGAGCGCCCTGCCCACCGTGGTTTTTGACCCTGCCAATCCAAGGCCGGAAAAGGTTCACATTGTGGTAGCTTCTGCATCTAAGGACGATGCGAAACGGGCTGTCCTTGCGGCATCTGCGGTCGCTCTTCGTTTTGCTTATCGTCCCGTGACGTTTTCCGTCTCCGACAATTTGGAACCCGGCCGGGACAACGTCGTGGTAGGATCCCCTGAGTTTCTCTCGCGCATTCTGGGATCTTCGGCTCCAACCCCCGACGGGGCTTACTTGGAAGTTCGGCATATGCCAAATCCTGCTGGGAAAGAGAATGATGCCTCCAACACGTTGGATGCCACTCATGCGTTGATTCTTGTGAGCGGACCAAATGATGCTGCGGTGGAAAAGGCGGTTCAGGCTCTTGCTTTTCTTTCCTTTCCTTTTCCGGATTCGGCGTTCACCCTGGTTCAAGAGGTGGCTCTGCCTGCGGTGAATCCGTACGAAGCTCGAGGGATGCTGCAATTGGACCGGACCTACACCTTTCAAGACTTGGGTTTTCCCAGTGTTACCTTTCAGGGCTACAGACCCGCTCCGTCCATCCTACGGTTTCGCTTGCCGTCGGATATCCTTATCAAACCCCATAAGTACGCCACCTTATCCTTGCATGTAGCCTACAGTGCGGGCATGCGTGAGGATTCCGTGTTGGCGCTCTTTTTTAACGGTAAGTTCTTTGCCTCTATTCCCCTTAGTGAAAAAGCTGGTGCGCACTACCAAGGGTATCGTATCTCCTTTCCCACCTACCTCTTGCGACCAGGTGACAACGAACTGGCTTTCCATACGGTTTTAACGCCTCTCATCACAGGCCGCTGTACCCTTATTCAGACGAACCATCTTCTCCTTACCGTCTTTGATGACTCCACACTCCATATTCCAGGCATTTCTCACTTTGCGGCCATGCCTGACTTGAGTCTCTTTTTCAAAGATGGTTTTCCCTTCGCCCGGCATCCTGACGGACGTGAAGCCGCCCTGCTTCTTCCCGAGGCCGACTTCGCTTCCATGGAAGCGGCTGTGAACCTGGTGGCGCTCATGAGCCAAAAAGTCGGCTATCCTCCGGTGGGGTTGCAGATTTGGGAGACGTTACCGGGACAGCCTTCCGTAAATGTCCTGGCCGTGGCTTCCTTAAAGGCCCTTCCCCAGGATTTGTTGCGGGCCGCCCCGTATCATCTGCTCCAGCCCGTCCAGGCCGCTTATCCTGTGGCTTCACCGCCGCGCAGTGAACCTCCCCAAGGGGAAAACTGGATCAACCGTTGGCTGCGGGGTTTGTTGGGCCGGACGGGTGTGCCTCAGGACACCTCCGTGGCGCGTTTCGCTCGAACGGACCAAACCGGGGGCCTTTCCGCACGAAGAGCCGCCCTGATGGAATATCGTTTGCCGGGAACATCCAATCGGACCCTGTTGGTCTTGACGGCGCACGAGGCGGCGGTGATCTCTCGAGCAGCCAAGTCTCTTTGGGAATTTGAAACCCAGGGCGCGTGTCGAGGCGATCTGGCGCTCCTGGATTGGGATGGGCTCAAGACACGGGTGCAAAGCCTTCGCGTGGGTGAAACTTATCGTGTGGGCAGCCTTACCCCGTTGACTCGTTTAGACTTTTTCGTCTACACGTACCCTTGGGCTTTTGCACTCACGGTCCTGTTAACCTTGGCTTTGGTAAGCTACATTATTTTCAGGCTCCTTAAGAAGTACCGTCGGAGGCGATTAAGTGCGAGTCAAGATTAGTGTGGTTTTCTTAGGGATGATTCTTGTGATGGGAAAGCCCTTTACGGCCTTGGGTTTGGAACGGGCTCTCTGGGATAGTTACAAGAATCGCTTTGTGAGTCCAGACGGGCGGATCATTGATCGTATGAATCGGCAGATAAGCCATTCCGAAGGGCAGGGTTACGGCTTGATTCTGTCTGTTTCCGTCGATGACCGGCAGGCTTTTGATCTCATTTGGCAATGGACTCAAAATAACCTGCAGGTACGCGGTTCGGATCGCTTACTGGCTTGGGCCTGGGGACAAAGACCTAACGGAAAGTGGCGTGTGCTTGATTTGAACAACGCTACGGACGGTGATCTTTTAGTGATCTATGGACTCTTGAAGGGTTTCGAGCGTTGGGGGGATGCGGGCCTTCGAACCAAAGCCTTGGAACTGGCCGGCGCTGTTAAGGAACACCTGATTGGGAACATAAAAGACCGTCCACTTCTTCTTCCCGGCTACTACGGCTTTTTCGAGGAACAAGGCCTTGTGGTGAATTTATCGTACTATTTTTTTCCGGCTTTTCAGATCCTAGCTCGCTATGACAATGACCCGATTTGGAACCGTCTAGTTCAAAGCGGTTTGGAAATGCTGAATCGTTTTCGAAGCCTCTCCTGGAATCTTCCTCCGGATTGGATCCTAGTGCGAGAGGAGGCTATGGAGGTTTTTAAAAAAAGGTCTTCCCGCTTCGGCTATGAGGCCGTGCGAATCCCGTTGTATCTGGCCTGGGCGGACCATCGGGAAGCTCTTCAACAATGGTCAGGAATGTTAGATTGGGTGGACAGAAATGAGTCCTTGCCCCTGTGGGTCGATGTTCTGGAACCGGCGGTATCTTTAGACGAAGCACCGGGAGGGTTTCACGCCGTGTGGGCGGCGGCAGCTCAAAAACTGAACAAATTAAAGACCGCCGAAAAGCTTTGGAGACTGGCCCGCGAAAAGGTGGTTCATGAAAAGGAGGACTACTATTCCAATACCCTGTACCTCCTGAGCCTTCGATCGGTGGAAGGTCTCTAGGTCAATTTAGGGTTGTCGCTTCTTACCAAAAGCCTCGTAGGGTCAGACCGTGACTGCGCAAGTAGGGGAAAGCCCATGTGCGCCTCAGGGCTGGCCCCACGGACGTCCATAGACGATCAGGCCCGCGCGTACCTGTGTAGGGGCGGACCTTTATGTCCGTCCTGAACCCGACCGGCAATGGGAAATCCTCAGGGACACACACCGGTGCGCCCCTACAAGCAGCCGTTTTCACCATGGACGGACATTTCATGCAAATCCGGCAAGGCAAACCTTATTTCCAAGCATTCGCACAGTCCGAAACGCCGAACACGCCGGACCCAGAAATGTCGGAAAAACGTTAAGAGCCCACTCCCGACGAGGTGAAAAGCCCTATGAAAACCCTCTTTTTTTTCAAACCGCTGGGCGCACGTTCTAGAACCGATTTTCGGCTGGAATCGCCGGCGTCCTGCCCGCATCAAGAGCGGGGCGAGGGCCCACGCTCCCTGGAACACCATCGCTTTTCTTCATTATCGGACAGGCTTTTGGCTCTAAATCCTTTTGCTTCTTTCCGCCGACGGTGTCGAAGCCATCACTCGCATTCCGTAAGATGCCTGGTGGGAGCAATCCTGGCCCTCACGCTTTTCGGAGTCCTGCAAGCCAGGGCTCAGGAATCCAATCAGGCGGCATTGATTCATGTGGAAAAGGGATCGCAGGAACACCTCCTGTTTCCGAAGGCCGTTTCTGTTCCCGTGGCATCGCACCCCGCTGCCGAGCAGCCTCCCCGTTCGACGGGGAATTTCCAGCACGATGTTCAGGAAAAACGGCCTGTAGGGAATCCTCTGGACATGGCACGCACTCGCCTGACCATCGCCTGGGGTTACTACAATCAGGCTCGATACCAGGATGCTGCAAGACTTTTTGAAGAGTTGACCCGCGAGGAAGCATTGAAGAGTGTCACCGAGGAAGCTCGATTGGGTCTGGCGTACAGCTTGATTCGATTGAACCGTCTTTCGGACGCTGCGGACTTGCTGGAAGATTTGGTGACTCAGGGCATCAGACTTGAAGAAACGGCACCTGCTCTAGTGGAAACCCTCCTGACTCTCAAACGGTATCAGGATGCGGAAAAGTATCTACCTCTTTTGCGCTGAAGCTTTTGTCTGGAAGTTCCCCGAAACTTTCGGTTCGTGATGGATATTTTCGTGACGCATAAGACTCTAGAATCATTTGTAAAGATTGGCTGTGTAAGGGACAGTGTTTTGGTGTGAAGGTTTCAGGCCAACCCTTCGTTCTGCCCCTAGAGGTCTTTGGCCACCAGACGCGCCTTAGAGAGTTTAGGCTGAATGTATGAGCCTGCCTTTACGTCTTCTTGGAAATGACTTGAGCAGGGGGAAGGTTTTGGGCGAACACTTCGGTCCGCCCCTACGGACAGTGTGTTGTCAAGCAGATCAAAAAAGAGTCTTGCAGACGACTATGAGGCTGTCCGAGAGCGGTTTTTTATCCTGGGAGCGCGGGCGTCCCCTCACACACAAAGAGTCGGCGAAAGGTTCGCATTTCCAGGAGAAAACACACAGTTTCAGGCTGTAGAAGCGAGGCGCCGCCTCGCCCCTAAATGAAAGGGTGTTCGCTGCAATGATCCTCGGGCGGTCTCAGAGAATCTTCGATCGGTACCCGCAGGTTGCCGGCTGCGGGCAGGCTTCCTAAAGCTTTGAATCTGCCTTTCTTCAAAGGAGCTGTGGGGAGATTTTCCAAATGAGACAAACAAAGCTGCTGGCGGCTATTTTTTGGGTGGTGTTTATCGGGGGCCTAACAGCAAGTGCAACGGCACCGTCTTTTGCGTCGGCGCAACAGATTTTGGCCTCGGATCAGAACGAACCCGGCGTTCGGGCTCGTGCCACCCTGGAAATCGCCTGGTGGCATTTTCGTGAAGGGAGGCCTCAGAGGGCCCTTGAACTTTTTGAAACGGTGCTGTCTAGCACGGGACCCCTGTCAGTGCGTCAGGAAGCGCAGTGGGGGAAAGCCTTATGTCTAGAGCGACTGCAGAGGCGAAAAGAGGCGGCTGTTCTTGTCCAAGATCTTCACAGGCAGGGATATCGCCTTCAAGAGATGGAAAAGTGGCTTAGGGGATACCACCGGGCAGGAGCCCGGGTGCAGAGGAACCTCTTGGAAACAAGGATCAGGCAAGAGGCGGCTTTGGTGACCAAGGCTGAGGATGCTGAAAAAGCTTCAGAATTCGTGGACCGAAACCAGAGAGTGCTTCGCCGTTGCGTGGCCCCGGAAGCCTTTTTCGAAGCGGCTCGAGTGCTTCGGCAAAAGGGAAAAATGGTTGAAGCTCGAAATCTTCAAGAAAAACTTTTGGAATGTACGCATCACCGATATGCCCTTCGTTTGGGAGTGTATTCCGAACTCTTGGATCTAGCGCCGGCGGACCAGTTGCTGGCATGGATCAAGTCCGAAAAGGAGCGGGTGTATGTTCCCGCGTCTTATCGAGACGGCCTGGATGCCTTGGAAACGGAAGCTTTGCGTCGAAAGCTGTTCACTCTTCCCGAAACCTCTGCAGAAACGGAACAACTGGCGCGCAAGATCTTGGAAAAAAAACCAGATGATCCCGATACATTGGTGAAGCTCGGTTGGCATGCTTTTCATGCGGGCCGGTTTTCGGAGGCGCAAGGCTTTTTTTCTAAGGCTCACACCACTCAACCAGAGCGTCAGGACAGCCTTTTAGGCCTTGCCCACGCCCTCATATCCCAAAAGAAATTTGCTCAAGCACAGCAAACCTTGGATTCCATGACACCGCCTTATTCCGAAGATCGTCGAAAAGCACTTTTTCGCCTTCACATGGAAGAAGGAGCTCATCGAGAGCAGGAAAACGATCTTCCGGGAGCTGAAGCCGCTTATGGACAAGCGGCCGAGCTTGAGAAGAAAGTCGTAGCTCCATGGCGTTCACTGGGCTGGGTTCTTTTGAAGCAGGGACGGGCGTCCGAAGCCGCTACAGCTTTTGAAACAGCTCTGGCTTTGGCACAAGAGCACGAAGACGCTCAAGGGCTCCTGCTTTCCTTGGAACGGTCCGGCAAAATGGCTGAGGCCTACTGGAAGGCTATGGTACTTACTGCAAGCGAGGACCCTTCTCTGAGGGAAGCCGCGACAGCTCATTTTCAAAGAACAGGTAAGGTCCTGCATGCCGCTCAGGCCGCCTCAAAGACGGCAAAGGAGGCTTCGCCGTGGAGTACGCTCGCTATCGCCTATGAAAGCCGCTCTGGAGATGACGGAACATCGCGGTTGAAAACCCTTCGCATGCCCTGGCACGTTTATGTGCCCACAGCTACCGCGTCTTTGTGGACTCTGAAGCTGGAAGGCCTTGATCTGGATTGCAATGATCCCGGAAAAAGACCTTTTGTGGGATCTGCAGGCCTTTTGCAGTCCCCAACCTTCCATGCGTCTCGATGGATCACATCCAAGACTTTGATTTCCCCTTCTGTGGCGTTTCTCAAAGAAGGGGTTTGGAATCTTCGAGCTGAAGTAGGCTTGACCCCTTTGGAAGGACCGGTGGATCCCTTGCCGACCTTTGCTTTAGAGCTCTCGGATCCTGCATGGAGTTTGGAATTCCATCAGGAGCCGGTGAAAGATTCGCTCCTTTCTTGGATCGGCCAGCGAGATCCCTATTCGGACAAGACCTGGGGCCGAGTGGTTCGAACCGGAGGATCACTGGCTTATAGCCGTTCCGGATCCGGTGGAACCTGGTCCAGTGTTCGAGTGGGTGCCGACTATTATCATGGAGAAGAGGTGTGGCGGAACTTTTCCGTCTCGAGCGATGTGGCGGCAGGCCAAAGCTACCCTTGGAAAGCCGGAACCGTTTCCGTAGGAGCGTTTCTTGCTGCGGGTCACTACGATCGAAATGTCGACTTTTACACCCTAGGCCACGGGGGTTACTTCAGTCCCTCCGGTTTTATAATGGCGGGGCCTACGGTTCGGTATCGCACGGACCCCGACAAGCCTTGGTGGTTGGATACCCAAGCATCTGCAGGTTACCTCTATTACAAAACCGATTCGAGCCCGGTTTACCCGCGGCGCGATCGGCCTGAAAAATATTCTGCGGACCGTTTTTCCGGCCTAGGCTATTCAGGATCCTTTAAGGCCGTGAGACTTCTCAAGCCTCATTGGGCCATAGGAATGCACCTGGATGTGGACAGGTCCTCCGATTACACGCGCTGGTCTGCCGGTGCCGCCATCACCTGGTTTTTCGATGGCCGCTCCACCTTAGGCCACACCGTTCCCCGTTATGACCTATTCTTTGAGGCCCCAAAAAGGTAACCGACACCTAAGAGTGGCTGGGCAAAGAGGTTCATGAAGTATGTGATTCACGGAAATGGGTTGAGGGGAATCAAAATGGAATCATTGAGTTATTAAGTCATTGAGTCATTAAGTCATTAAGTCATTAAGTCATTAAGTCATTAAGTCATTGAGTCATTGAGTTAGTGAGTCATTGAGTTAGTGAGTCATTGAGTTAGTGAGTCATTGAGTTAGTGAGTCA
>JBBFKY010000003.1:0-55134 GCA_037481875.1 Desulfosoma sp.
TACGATACATGCGACATGATACTTTTATGTACAGACACAATCTCACGGATTAAGGATATTTTTATTCGACGTCGTCAGCTTTGGGATGCGCCTCTTGATTCCGGTGAAAGCGCTTCTGTCCCTGTTTGAATGGGGATGATTAAGACGAACAAAAGAATGGTTCTGTGTTTGCGTTCAGGCAACAAAGAATCGGCGTCGACGTTGAAGAAGTTACCTCAGAAGACGGGGCCTGCACCCACCAAAGGTGCCACTGGAAATCATGGATGGGTTTCTTGCTCATCAGAAGGTTTTTATTGAGGAGTCTGCCAGAGTCAAGGTGGAGCAATGCTAGATGCATGAGGCAAGTAACATCCTGGCCAAAATGGCATCGAAACACAAGTAGGCTCCGGCTGCCCCCATGCAATCCATCTAGTACGCCTTTTCGAAAGGCAAGGCCGGTGAGTTTTTCCTGGAATTCAAAACAAAATGGGAAAAAGATCTACCGTCCGGCTTCGTCTGTTTGGAACAGGGTCTGGAAGCTTGCCTGACGTTCTCCAACTTTTCTGAAGAAGAATGGATTTCGCTGAGAACGACTAACATCATCGAAAAGCTTATCAAGGAATTTAGACAGAGAACAAGCCCCATGGGGATCCTGGTAGGAGAACGGTCCAGCTACACTCTGCTTGCCTTCATTGCCTTTAAAACGCTAGCCCTTTTGAAGTCTAACCTTCTGGGAAGGATGCGATAAAACTCGACAGTATGGCCACGGCTCGAAGCCAGAAGTTTACACAAAATGGTTAACACTACCCAAAAAAGGATTTCTCGCCGATTTCTTGGGTTGTATGTCCCGTGACGCAGTCCCCGATTTGGAATGGTTGACCTCGTCGGCCAATTTTCGTATCGAGGCTAACAAACTCGAATTCCTCACCCTCGCCGCTCTGCGGGACGTGCGCTGCTCCCCAACATGATTTCACGGGGGATGCGGGTCTGGAACGTGGAAAGATCTTTGAGGAAACGCAGGCTGTGAAATACGATCCGCAAAAACACCACCGCCGCAGTATCCGTCTGAAAGGGTATGATTACACCCAGCCGGGGGCGTATTTCGTAACCATATGCACCCAGGACCGGACCTGCCTGTTTGGCGAAGTGGTGAATGGGCAAATGCAGTTAAACGAAGCCGGACGCCGGGTCGTTACCGAATGGGAAACATTGCCCGAACGGTTTCCCTGTATCCAATTGGATGCATTTGTGGTTATGCCCAATCATGTTCACGGCATCGTATGGATACAACCCGTAGGGGCGCAATTTATTGCGCCCCATGGGGGCGTGATGAATCACGCCCCTACGGCGTCCCCCCATGGGGGCGTGATGAATCACGCCCCTACGGCGCCCCATGGGGGCGTGATGAATCACGCCCCTACGTTGGGGCAAATCATTCGGGTGTTTAAGGCGGTGACAACCCGCGCCATTAGGCAGATGATCTTTCCGCAATTCGCCTGGCAACGCAACTATTACGAACACATCATTCGCAATGAGGATTCGTTGAATCGCATCCGGCGATACATCGCAAACAACCCAGCACAGTGGACATTCGATCGGGAGAACCCCAACCGGGCAACCCTGACTTAACTCGCAAGAGGGAGTCATTAAGTCATTGAGTCGTTGTGTCATTAGGTCGTTGGGGTGTTGGGGGGTGGGGTTGGTGAGCGGTGGGGTTTTAGATTTTATTTGGCGTCCCCAGCCGGATTTGAACCGGCGTTGCCGGCGTGAAAGGCCGGTGTCCTGGACCTGGCTAGACGATGGGGACGCAACGTTCGCGCTCTATAGCAACCAGCGGCGTTTCCTGTCAAGCCCGAAATCTCTTAACGCCGCTTTCCTTTCAAAGAACCTCTAAAACGCCAAAACGGCCGTGGTGACCTTTGAGCCGGCTCAAAGAACCTCTGAAACGCCAAAAAGGCCGTGGGGCTCTCAGAGCCCGCGCAGTTACATACAGCCGATGCTTTTTTCGAAAACACGAATCTTCCGCTCTTGTCTCGTGCAGGCGATCCACCCACGCTCCCAAAAAGCCCTAGAGGGCTTCACTCTCGAGCAATCTATCTAGGGCTTCTTCCGGGACACAGCCGCCGATTCTTCGGAAACATGCTCTACGATGGTGGGCCGTGCAGGATTCGAACCTGCGACTCTCTGCTTAAAAGGCAGATACTCTACCGACTGAGTTAACGGCCCCCCGAAATCCCGGTGGTTCGCCCGCCCGAAGACCGCGCTTTCCTAACACGAACCCCCTGGAGTGTCAAGGCGCAATGTGGCGGCCCCGCACATGTTCAACTCTTTGGGATCCTTGGGAAAGCGGCTCAAAAGAATCGTCTTTCCAACGAGCGAGCACCATGCGGCGTTCCACTCGACCCTGCGCCCCCACCGTAAACGACCCTGTAAGCCCATGAAAGGAGACACTTGGTAAGGTCCCGGACAAAGCCTTTCGGCAAAGGCTTTGGGCCGATTCTTCCCCCGTTTGCTGAAAGATCAGGCTCATCATGCGCACGGCATCATAGCCGACACGCGCCAACCAATCAGGATTTTTCCAAAATTTACGCCGAAATGCGTCCTCGAAAGCCTCGCCCTCGGTTTCCGCTTCCGCCACACCGCCCATGGGCACAGTAAAATGGACCTTGTCCACAAGAGGTCCCAGAGATTCCAGAAGGGTCGGTCTCGCCAACGTAAAAGGCACCACATAGAGGGCGCCGGCACCGGCCAATTCCAAAAGCCGAACGCTTTCCGCCACCCAGTGAGGGGCTCCGACCAAAAAAACCGTGGAAAATTTTTCCGTCATATCCAAAGGTGAGGCGGTGTCTCCGTCCGCCCACACTTCATGTCGAAGCTTCCATTTCAATCGCGCCGCTTCTGCCGTAAAGGATTCCGCCCAGCGCTTGGCATAAGAGCTTCCATCCGTCAAAAGGAGCACGGAATTGGAAGAAGCAGAAGGTTTCGATGCAAGAAGCCGCACACTGTTTCTAGCGGCATCTTCTTCCAAGCCGAAGAAAGAAAGAACCGGGGAACCCGTTGGAAAAGCTTCGTCCCCTTGCGCCAGGGAAAGGATAAGCGTTTCCTTTTTGGTCGCCGGCCCTAAAACGGCCTGCCACTTGGAAAGAGGAAGAGATACCAGGATCGCTCCTACCGATGCACGCTCTAAAGCCTTCACAAGCGCTTCTCGAACGGCATGTTCCGAAAGCCAACCATCCACGAACCGAACAGTGATCCTTTCATCGTCGGGAGCCGTCGCACCGGCGGTTTTCATGCCGCGTTGCAAGGCTTTGCCTTCCGCCGCAAAGGGTCCGGAAAGAGGCAGCACAGCCACCACTTCATGAAGCTTCCTGACATCACCCGCATTCTCCTGCGCCGGCTCGTTTGTTTCCTCTCTTTCAGTATCCCCCGGAGGTGTCGAGGCGTCCTGTTCAGCCGCCCCATTCCGAACCACTTCTTTTACGAAAGAGGCTTCGTCTTGAACGGGCTTTCGGTCCCTATCCAAAGCCCACCATAAACCCACAGCCGCCAGCACCATCACGGCAAGAAAACGACGCCTTCGTCGCCGGCGGCGACTTTTTTCCCAATCGTTCCAGCTAAAATCCGTCATCGGCTCTCGTCGTTTCGACGGGAGCGTTCCCGAAAAATCAAACGCACGGGAGTCTTATCCATGCCGAACGCTTCCCGAAACTGGTTGGTGAGATATCTTTCGTAGGAAAAGTGAATCTTTTCCGGTTCGTTACAAAAGATAACGAACGTAGGGGGTCTGGTGGACGCCTGGGTAGCGTAGAAGAATTTGAGCCGTCGGCCTGAGACCGTCGGAGGTTCATGCTTGGCGGTGATACCGGACAGGACGCGATTGACCATCCCCGTGGTTACCCTTTTGTTGAACTGATCAAAGATTTCCGTCACCAGGGGCAACACGCGGGAGACTCTTTTCTTTTCCAGGGCGCTCAGGGTCAAAATGGGCGCGAAGGGAAGAAACCGAAACCGATCCCTCACATCTTCCAGAAACCTTCGTATCCACTTGGGATCCTTGGGTGCCGCATCCCATTTATTGAGGGCGATCAAGCATCCTCGTCCCCTTTCCTGCACATAGCCTCCCACATGGAGATCCTGGTCCGTCACTCCTTCGACGGCATCCACCATGAGCACCACCACGTGACATCGATCGATACTTTCTAAGGCCTTTACGACACTGAGCTTTTCCAGCTTTTCGCGTGTGCGTCCTTTACGACGAATCCCCGCCGTGTCGATCAGAAGAAACCTTCGGCCCTGGGTTTCCAGTGGTGTGTCCACGGCATCACGGGTCGTTCCCGGCACGGGACTGACAATAACCCGTTCTTCCCCTAGCAACGCATTGACCAAAGTGGACTTTCCCGTATTGGGACGACCCACGACGGCCACTCGAATTTCCGGATTTTCATCCTGCGCATCGTCTTCCCAAGCGGGCGGAAGGCACGCGGTCACATCGTCCATGAGGTCGGAAACCCCCAGCCCATGGGCGGCGCTTAAGGGATAGATTTTTTCCACGCCGAGCGCATAGAATTCCGCAACATGCGGTTCCTGTTCCCGGCCGTCCACCTTATTGACCGCATAAAACACGGGCTTTGATGATTTTCGCAGAAGATCCACCAAGGCTCGGTCATCGGGATGCAGGCCTGTTCGCGCATCGGCAAGAAAAATGACGGCATCGGCTTCTTCAAGAGCCAAAAACACCTGGCGACGCATGGCTTCGGCAAAGGTGCCGGTATCGGGATCCGTAAATCCTCCGGTATCCATCAGAAGGAATCTTCGACCCGCATATTCTACAGGGGCGGACAACCGATCCCGAGTCACTCCCGGCAGGTCATCCACGAGAGCCTGCCGTTTTCGACACAGGCGGTTAAACAGCGTAGATTTTCCTACGTTGGGACGTCCTACAATGGCCACGACGGCCATAAGCCCTCACTCCTCATGCGGCAACAAACGATAGGTTCGACCGTTTTTCAGAACACGTCCTATCAAGCGCCCGATCTTGACGCTGGAGCGAGGCGGTCGGCCGTGTGTGCGTGCCAATTCGCGTTTGAGTTCGTTTTTGACAGTCTGGCACTCGTCTTCCTCAAAAATACGGCACGGGTTCGGCCGATACCGATGAATGGCGCAAAAGCTGTGGCCACCTCGACGATCATGCATAAGAAACGGACAGAACCGATGTCCGTATCCCAAACCCTGACCAAAAACGAACTGCCAGATATGCGGCGGGTTTTCAGGATCGGGAAAATCAGGAAATCCGCTGCAAATTTCGCAACATAACCCGCAATGGTTGCAATAGGTTTCAATGCGGGATCGGTCTGGACCATTGTCCAGACGGCTTCGGGATGCAGAGGCACCTAAAGCAGGGGAAACAGACTTTTGGGCCCGAAGCAGTTCATCCACCCATTGAATCCGTTCGCAAATCACCGTCATCCACTGAGCGGCACGACGTGTGGAGGTCCCGGCAACACCGTTTTCACTCTTGAGCATGCCGAGATTACGTTCCAGAAAATAGAGCGGGAACAAGGGATTCCGAAGCTTTCGAAGAAGCCCTCGCGCTCGGCGAGGGGTCAAGGCGTGGAAGCATCGTGGAATCCCAGCGTTTAAGGAAGACGAAGCCTTCTGGCACATGTTTTTGCCTGTTTCCCTCCATTTTATGGCCGGAGTATTAAGATTCCTGAATGCCGGCATGGATTTCCGCTTCCGAAGGACGCACATAAAGCGGCATCAGATGCATGGGATCGGTATCCAGCCCGATGCGAAGACGACGCTGGGCGCATCGGCCAACGAACCCGGCGCGAATGGTATGAAATCCCGGGCCCGCATCCAGGGCCAAGCCCTTGGAGACACGCTCAAAAACATCCCGATACAAAAGCCAGCCGTCTCCACAGCACCAGGTTTTTTCCTGGATCCATGCCGCAGCCTTTTCGGGACTAAGAACCGACGGGGGTTTATCTTGCTGCAACACACCATCGGCATCGCTTCGATACAGAGCCGCGTAGACTTCGTTTTTTCGTGCATCGATCAGGGCACACACAGGGCATGAAGCCCAAGCCAAAGGTTCCGCCAAAGCTTCCAGGGACGGCACTCCGACAAGGGGTTTTTCTAATGCCCAGGCCATAGCTTTCATGGTGCTCATGCCGATCCTTATTCCTGTGAAGCTTCCCGGCCCCACAGTCACGGCAAAAGCATCCACATCTTCCAGAACCCAGTCGGCATCGGCAAGAAGACGATCCACGCCGAGCAAAAGGCGTCGGTTATGGGTGCGCCCCGAAAGGAGGGTCCATTCGGCCACCAGCCCATCACCCTCCAGCAACGCCACACTACCGGACGCCGTCGATGTATCCACAGCAAGGATCTTCATCTTCAACCTTAGAACCACAAAAGCCTGCAACGGCTCTTTATCACAGGCTCATCATCCGTCCCCAGGGTCCCCAAGGGGCCATCCATCACCAACCAACCCGTCTCCCCGGCTCAAAAACATCCCACCTGCAGACTCCATCTGTCGGGGCCTGGCAACAGTCGGTCCACACCTTTCCTACCAATTTCAAAAGATCCTGCCCGCGGGCGCCATCTGTCGGGCGGACCCATGTGTTCGTCCCATTTTTCTCACCGGTCCAACATGCACACCGTTAACCCCAAAGGTTCGCACGAGCCGCCGCCTTACCCTGACAACCCTCAAACCGTGCCCTTTCCTGGGAACTCAGGTCTTCCAATCCCTATTGACGCAGCCAGGACACCCGGGCTCTCAGGGACGAATTCATTGTCGAACACAGTCCCAAAGGTTCGCACGAGCCGCCGCCTCTCCTCGACACACATCAATCGGTTCTTTGCCCCGGGACTGCATAGGACCACGGCGGCACCTCGCGCCTTCGCCCATGGAACGGAGCCTTTTCCCCGCAGCGCGAGCCTTGGCGCTCCATCGTGGCGCGTCAGGAGACCCGCGCTCCTAGGGCGAAGATCGATTTCCAGCGAGGCCCAGGCTTTCAATTTGGCGCGGCTAGGGAGCGGGTGCACCTCGCCCTGTAGGAATCAGGCGCATGATGTCATTGTAAAAAACGAACACCATGAGAGCGATCAGCACCGCCATGCCCACTTTTTGGGCCATTTCCAACTGGCGCAGGCTCAAAGGTTTTCGTCTTACGGCTTCCAAGGTCAGGAAAAACACGTGCCCTCCGTCGAGCACGGGAATGGGCAACAAATTCAGCACCGCCAAATTGATGCTGATCAGCCCCATAAAGTGCAGGAAATTCATCAGGCCTTCCTGAGCCTGCTGACCTGCCATTTGGGCGATGAGAATGGGGCCACCCAAGGTTTCCATGGGCAAAACCCTTTGAATGAGCTTCACGATGGTCATGAAAAACAGCTTGGTCAGGGTCCAGGTTTGCTTGAGGCTGTAGAATACGGCCATGAACGGGTGGACCTTTTCCACTTCAAAGGATCCGGACGCCGTAATGCCGATGACAGGTCTTTGAATGTTTTCCCCGAAAATGTTTTTCACTTCACGAATTTCAGGGGTAACGATAAAGGTGAGCCGTCGTCCTTCTCGTTCCACCACGATTTCTAAAGGTTGCCGCCCTTCCCGTTGAATCGTTTGGGACAGATCGTCCCAAGCTTTAAGCTTACGGCCGTTGATTTCCAGCACTCTGTCTTTGGGTAAAAGGCCCGCCTGAGCGGCCGGAGAATCCGCCGTTACGGTGCCCACTTCCGGAATCAGGTGAGGAAGCCCGTAAACGGCGAACACCACCGTAAAGAGGACAATGCCCAGCATGACGTTGGCGAACGGGCCCGCCAAGACGATGGCCAACCTTTTTCTAACGGATTGATGGGAAAAACTGCGCGCTCTTTCGAGGTCCGAAACCACATCTTCGGGATCTTCTCCAAGCATCTTCACATAGCCGCCCAAAGGCACCATGGACAGGCAATAGTCGGTTTCTCCGCGCTGAATCCCAATCATTCGAGGGCCGAAACCCAAAGAAAACCGAAGCACGGTGACGCCGAGTTTACGAGCGGCCAGAAAATGTCCCAATTCGTGAATGAAGATGAGAACTCCCAACACGATGACCGTTGAGACGATGGTTGTCACCACAACAAATTCCTCCTTGAATTCTTCAATCGCGTCCCGTCGAATCCACGTTTTTCCCTTGCAAAGTCTAAGGCGCTAAGGACGCTATGGCCGCGGGTCGGGGCCTGCCGACACCGTAAAAGCTCAACGCATTTCCGCCGACGCTTTCTGAACTTTTGGAGTTCCGTTCAAAAACGATCGTGCCGTGTCACGTGCCCATCGATCGGCTTCCTGAATCCGCTGCACCGAATCGGCCGGCATGACGGTGTGGGCGTCCATGACCCGAGCGATCAGCCCTGGAATGTCCGTAAATCCCAGCTGTCCCGAAAGGAAAGCTTCGACAGCGGTTTCATTGGCGGCATTGAGCACCGCGGGCATGGTACCGCCTGTTCGAGCCGCTTGATAGGCAAGATTCAAACAAGGAAAAGCTTCCATATCCGGGGGATAAAAAGTGAGAGAGCCCAAGGCAAAGAGATCCAGCCTCGGGGCTTTTACCGGTAAGCGTTCCGGGTACGACAGCGCGTAGGCGATGGGAATTTTCATGTCGGGCATGCCCAACTGTGCGATGACCGATCCGTCCACGTACTCCACCATGGAATGAACGATACTTTCCGGATGAATATGCACCACCACAGCGTCCACAGGCACACCAAAGAGCCAATGGGCTTCGATGACTTCCAAACCCTTATTCATGAGAGTGGCGGAATCGATGCTGATCTTGGGACCCATAGACCAATTGGGATGCCGCAATGCCGCCTGCGGTGTCACCGACTTCAGATCTTGCAAACTCTTTCCGAAAAACGGTCCCCCTGAAGCCGTAAGGAGCAGCCTTTGAACCGCGGTCCGGGAATGCCCTTGAAGCGCTTGAAAGATGGCGCTGTGTTCACTGTCCACGGGAATCAGTCGGCTTCCGCTGGACTGCACCATTCGAGTTACCACTTCGCCGGCGATGACCAAAGTTTCCTTGTTGGCCAAAGCCACATCTTTTCCCGAAGCTACGGCAGCCACGGTGGGCAGAAGCCCGGCAGCTCCCACAATGGCCGAAACCACCATGTCCACATCGTCCAGAGACGCCAAACGGCAGTAGCCTTGCTCACCCCAAAAAATTTCCAAGGACCCCGAACGGGATGGAAGAAGTTTTTCTAGAGCTTCAGCCGCGTCCTGGTCCTGCACGGCCACACACCGAGGTTTGACCTGGAGAATTTGATCCCGAAGACGTTCCACGTTGCGGCCGGCCGCAAGGCCCACAATTTCAAAGCGATCGGGAAACCCGCACACCACTTCTATGGTGTTGACACCAATGGATCCCGTACTGCCGAGAATGCTTAACCTTTTACGTCGTCGAACCATGGAAAACTTCAAGCCAACCCTTGCGCGTACATCCACACGGTGGGAAACGCAAAAAGCAAGCTGTCCAAGCGATCCAGCAATCCGCCGTGTCCCGGCAAAAGGGCGCTGGAATCTTTACAGCCGGCCATGCGTTTAAGCAGGGATTCCATAAGATCCCCAGCCTGCGCCACCAGTTCCGTCACAATCGAGACCATGAAAAGCGCCGGTACGCTTGCTCCTGTGTCTCGAAGAAACAGAAGACCAAACCCCGTGCCCATCACCGCTGAAGCGATAAGTCCACCCACAGCCCCTTCCACCGTTTTCTTGGGGCTGACCGCTTCGTAGAGCTTTCGACGCCCGATGGTCTTGCCTGTATAATAAGCTCCCACATCACCAAAAACGATGACAAAAAGCACAAAAAACATCCAGGATCGACCATTGGGCAAGGCCCCTAAAAGCATGACAAAACCTAAGGGCATCGCCACATAAAACCAGCCGCCGAGGCTGATAAGGGCTCTGTGCAGGGCTTCCCGCGTAAGTGGGGCTAAGGCCAGTTGTTTCGCCCACATGGCAAAGACGGCAGCGACCGCCCATACCAAAATTCCTGCCGTGCCGAAAAGCCAGGCCGCCAAGGGAAACACGCCGCCAACGGTCATGGAAAACGTGAGTTCACGCGGGGTCAAAGCTGGAGACTGGATCATGGTTTCGTATTCCCAAAGACCCACCAAGGCTGCGGCGGTCACCACCACGGCCCAAAGCCATAGAGGCCCATAAGCCAACAAGGCCACCAGAGGAATAGCCAAGCCCAGGCCCGTGACCCATCGTTTGGCGTGGGAACTCCATGTTGAGGTGGTCATTGGGGGTCTTTTCTCCAGTATAAGATGGCTGGCATCTTGTCCTCAAAGGGATGTGTCCTTGGCAGCGAAGGCATCCCGCAGACCGTCATGAAATGAGCGAGCCCAAACGCTCGAGACCCCGGGAAAAACGCGCCTTATCTCATTTTCGGGCAGCCTCGTAAGGGCAAAGGCCCGATTGAGGGCGGATTCATGGGGCCGCCTCTACACAAGACAATCGGCTTGGGCACATGGTTCGGTCCGTGGACAACCTTCTTCACTCAATTGTTCACTTGTTTTGCCGAAACGCCGTTCACGCCTTTGGTATTCTCGAAGGGCCGCCACAAATTCCTGTTCTCGAAAATCCGGCCATAAAGTGTCCGTAATGTAAAGCTCCGCATAGGCGATCTGCCAGAGAAGAAAGTTGCTGACGCGACACTCACCGCTGGTGCGAATAACCAGATCCGGATCCGGTGTGTCCGCCGTCAAAAGATACGCCCCGAAAAGCTCGGGGCTCATCTCTTCCGGTTGGCGTCGTCCCTCCCGCACATCCTCGGCAAAAAGGCGCGCAGCTCGAGCGATTTCATGCCGGCCTCCGTAGTTCAGAGCCAGGTTCACGGTAAGTTTGTCAAAATGGGCCGTATCGCGAATGAGGGCCTGAAATTCGGCGTAGACGTCTTCGGGAATTCCGTCGGAATCGCCCACATGACGCACACGAATTTCGTTTTCAATCATGCGGGGTCGTTCCGATTTCAGAAACCGGCGAAATAATTGCCACAGAGCCTGAATTTCCGCCTGGGGCCTTTGCCAGTTTTCCTTGGAAAAGGCATAAAGGGTCAGGTAGGGAATACCGATTTTTCGAGCAGTTTCAATGACAGCCCGAACGGATTCCGCTCCCGCCTCGTGGCCCGCCACTCGGTTGAGCCATCTCTTTTTGGCCCATCGGCCGTTGCCGTCCATGATGATGGCCACATGCCGAGGCAATCGTTCGGGATCGAGTCCTTCCATGACATTTTCTTAGATCTCGAGGATTTCTTTTTCCTTGGCGGCGCTCAGTTCATCGATCTTTTTGATGAAATCGTCCGTAATTTTCTGGACTTCTTCCTGGCCCTTGAACTGTTCGTCCTCGGAGATCTCTTTTTCCTTTTTCAAGTCTTTGATCATTTCATTGGCGTCGCGCCGAATGTTGCGCACGGCGACCTTGGCTTCTTCCGCCATCTTTCGAACCAGCTTGACCAAATCCCGGCGCCGTTCTTCGGTCAAGGGCGGCACATGGATACGGATCACCTTGCCGTCGTTCATGGGAGTCAAGCCCAGTTCGGATTTCATGATGGCCTTTTCCACTTCACCGAGACAGCTTTGATCCCACGGTTGAATCATGATGGTTCGAGGTTCCGGAACCGTCAGGGTGGCCAACTGGTTCAGCGGAGTCGGTGTGCCGTAATATTCCACGCGAATGCCGTCCACCAAGGACACCGACGCTCTCCCCGTTCGAAGCCTTTTGAATTCCTTTTCCAGGGTCCCAACGGCTTTCTGCATGCGGTCTTTGGCATCTTCAAAGACTTCACTGAGCATTCGAGCCTCCCTCCACCAGGGTTCCCACGGGCTCCCCTGTGACAACCTTCAAAATGTTGCCGCTCTTTCTCAGGTTAAAGACAATCACGGGAAGATTGTTGTCTCGAGCCATGGAAATAGCCGTAGCGTCCATGACCTTCAGATCCTTTTGCAGGACTTCATCAAAGGTCACACGATCAAATTTGCGGGCGTTGGGGACCTTGACGGGGTCGGCATCGTAGACCCCGTCCACCTTCGTGGCCTTGAGAAGCACCGAGGCTCCGATTTCCACAGCCCGCAACGCCGCCGCCGTGTCCGTCGTAAAGAAAGGCAGGCCGGTGCCCGCCGCAAAAATGACGATTCGCCCCTTTTCCAGGTGGCGAATGGCCCGGCGCCGAATGAAGGGTTCCGCCACTTCCTTCATGTCAATAGCCGACTGCACCCGCGTGGCCACACCTTGCTTTTCCAAAGCCTGCTGCAGGGCCAGAGCGTTCATCACGGTGGCAAGCATACCCACATAGTCGGCTGTAGCTCGGTCCATGCCCTGGGATGCGGCCGAGACACCTCGAAAGATGTTTCCCCCGCCGATCACCAAAGCCATTTCCACTCCCAACCGATGGACCTGCACGATCTCTTGGGCAAATTCTTCCATCAACCTGGGGTCGATGCCGTAGGCGTTGTCACCCATGAGAGCTTCGCCGCTCAGTTTCAGCAGCACCCGACGGTAAATGGGACGCGCAGCGTCGGCCGTCATCTTAGGCCCCTAGCTGGTAGCGCACAAAACGACGAATCAAAATCCGTTCGCCTGTTTTGGCGATAAGTTCGTTAAGATAATCGGCGATGGTCTTGTCCGGATCCTTTACAAAGGCCTGTTCCATGAGAACGTTTTCTTCATAGAACTTGCGCATCTTGCCTTCCACCATCTTTTCCACGATGTTCGCGGGTTTTCCCGATTCCTTTGCCTGTTCCATGAAAATGGCCCGTTCCCGTTCCACCACGTCCTGAGGCACATCTTCCCGCTGAATCCCCAGAGGATTCGTGGCCGCAATATGCATGGCCAGATCCTTGATAAAGGTCTGAAAATCTTCACTGCGGGCCGCAAAATCCGTCTCGCAGTTCACTTCCACCAGCACTCCGATTTTGCCTCCGGCATGAATGTAGGCATGGACCGCCCCTTCCGTGGCTTCCCGGCCTGCTCGTTTCATGGCCACCGCCAGGCCTTTTTTGCGAAGCAAATCCACAGCCTTTTCCATATCTCCACCGGTTTCCTGCAGAGCCTTTTTGCAGTCCATCATGCCGGCATTGGTCTTTTCCCTCAGTTCCCGCACCATACTGGATGTAATTTCCACGGAATCTTCCTCCTCAGTCTTTCCTTCCGAGCAACGAACTCAATCTTCGCCGCCGCCATGAACCCTTGACGTGTCCAGGCACATTTCACGTGGACAAAAACAAGCTGTTAATCGAGATCGTCTTCGTCGTGCATGGCCGAAATGGGATTGATGATTTCCACTTCCGGACCGCCTTCTTCTTCCTGAAGCAGCATGCCCGCCGGCACCTCTTCCAGTCGTTCCATGTCCTTGTCACCCATGGCCTGGCGGGATTCTTCGTAACGGGCTCGACCCTCCACACACGCATCGGCGATGCGACCCGTGATCAGCTTGATGGAACGAATGGCATCGTCGTTTCCCGGAATGGGATAGTCGATCACGTCCGGATCACAGTTGGTATCAATGATGGCCACCACGGGAATCCCCAAACGATTGGCTTCCTGAACCGCGATGCGTTCTTTTTGAGGATCCACCACATAGACGGCGCCGGGTAACCGAGTCATGCTTTTGATACCACCCAGGTTACGTTCCAGTTTTTCACGTTCTCGAGCCAGCTTCAGAACTTCCTTTTTGGGAAAGCGGTTCACGCTGCCGTCCTCAAACATGGCGTCCAATTCTTTGAGGCGGTCGATTCTCAACTTGATGGTCTTGAAATTGGTGAGCATGCCGCCAAGCCATCGATGATTGACGTAGAACATGCCACAGCGTTCCGCCTCTTCTCGAATGGTGTCCTGCGCCTGCCGCTTGGTGCCCACAAAGAGCACATTTTCGCCCGCCGAAGTGACATCGACCACGAATTGGTAGGCCGTGCGGAAAAGCTTGACCGTACGTTGCAGGTCGATAATGTAGATGCCGTTTCGAGCCCCAAAGATGTAAGGTTTCATCTTGGGGTTCCAACGTCGGGTCTGGTGCCCGAAATGGACACCGGCTTCCAAGAGTTGCTTCATAGAAATGGTGGACATACGTTATCTCCTCTCCTTTTGGTTTGGCCTCCACCCCGCGTAAAAACCCCGGACCACAAGAGTCCGGGCACCAAAAGGGACGGGGTGTGTGGGCTGAGCTGAACCGAGGTTCTTTATCACAAGCATTTTTGATGGCGCAACCAAAATCCTTTATCCTTTCAAGAAAGGGGCTTGCCTCATGCATGCGTGGCTTTCGGACCTGGAAGATCTGGTGCGCTCCGCCGGGGATGCCGTCCTGGACGTGTATCATTCTGAATTTGCCGTGACCACTAAAGAAGACCGCACCCCTTTGACCCTTGCGGACCAAAGATCCCATGCGATTCTCGTTGAAGGGTTACGCCGAATCGACCCGACAATTCCGGTGCTTTCTGAAGAGGGGGCTGAGATTCCCTATGAGGAACGAAAACACTGGACTAGGTTTTGGCTCGTGGACCCTCTGGACGGGACCAAGGAATTCATTCGAAGAAACGGAGAATTTACCATCAATGTGGCTTTGATCGAAAACGGGCGGCCGGTGCTGGGATTGGTTCTGGTACCCGATCAGCAACGCTTGCTTCTGGGCGACGTGTTGAACGGATGCCTGGAAAAACATGAAGGATTCACTCGAAAGGTGGTGCTTAAGGAACCCGAGGCGGCCCAGCCTCTGGTGGTGGTGGCCACCCGTTCCCACCCCACACCGGAAATGGAAGTTTTCTTTCGGCACCTACCGCCTCATGAAAGGCTGTCGCGCGGAAGCGCCTTAAAGTTTTGCGCTGTGGCCGCCGGTGAAGCCCATTGTTATCCTCGGTTCGGACCCACCTGGGAATGGGATACAGCCGCCGGTCATGCCGTGGTGGAAGCCGCCGGTGGTGTGGTGGTGGATCCTCAGGGAAAGCCTCTGCGATACAACAAACCCGCTTTGATCAATGGGTATTTTTTGGTAGGGCCAAGCCTTGCCTGGATGGAAACCGTCGGCATTTTGGCCGCCGCACGCGCCGCCTGCCCGATTGGGAATCACCAATCGTGAATCGTGAAAGGGAGAAGGGCTGTCGATTTCGGTTCGCCAGAACACGCCGACGCCTGAATGCCGTTTAACAAATCCGTGGAATCTCGGCTTGACAAAGGTGACGAAACCATGCTAGCAGGCTTTTGACGCGTTTCGGTAACGGTCCCGCTTTCGTGCAAGGGCTGTGCGGAGGGAAACGAGGGATATATGCAAGCAGGACGAGCCATAATGCGCGTATGGTCATGGTGGTGGCAGGCCTGGACGTGAGCCTGCCCACCGAAGATCTTTGACGTTGCCTAAGATCGCGAGCCGTGGGTGAGGCTCTCTCCCCATGGCTCTTTTTGTGCAGCAAAACGGCCGTGGGGTGAACCTCATGGCCTTTTTTGTTGCCGGTGTTTTCAGAAAACTCTCATCAAGGAGGCGCTATGGAACAGATCAAGGTGTTTTTGGATGAAAGTGAGATGCCTCGGCAATGGTACAACATTCAGGCGGATCTCCCCACACCCCTTCGCCCGCCGTTGCATCCCGCCACGGGACAGCCTATCAAGCCGGAAGATTTGGCACCCGTTTTTCCCATGAACCTCATTGAACAGGAAGTATCCACGGAGCGTTGGATTCCCATTCCGGAACCGGTTCTGGAAAAGTACGCTCTGTGGCGTCCCACGCCTCTGTACCGCGCTCGAGGTTTGGAAAAGGCTTTGGGAACGCCGGCCAAAATCTACTACAAGAACGAAGGAGTGAGCCCGCCCGGTTCCCACAAGCCCAACACGGCTGTGGCCCAAGCCTATTACAACAAAGTTTTTGGTATCAAAAGACTGTCCACGGAAACCGGAGCCGGCCAATGGGGCAGTGCTCTGAGCATGGCATGCCAGATGTTCGGGTTGCAATGCCGTGTGTTCATGGTCAAGGTGAGCTACAATCAGAAACCGTATCGGCGTAGCATGATGGAAACCTGGGGTGCCGAATGCATTCCCAGCCCCAGTGACCGCACTCAAGCCGGGCGAAAAATTTTAGCCCAAAACCCCGATTCTCCAGGAAGCCTCGGCATCGCCATCAGTGAAGCGATCGAAGATGCCGTGGGAGACCCCGAAGCTCGTTACTCTTTGGGCAGCGTGCTGAACCATGTGCTTCTGCATCAGACCATCATTGGTTTGGAGGCCCAAAAGCAACTGGAAAAACTCGGTGTGTATCCCGACGTTGTTATGGGATGCGCCGGCGGCGGCAGCAACTTTGCAGGACTGTGCCTGCCTTTTGTACGGGATAAAATTCACGGCAAGAACGTGACCATCGTGGCCGCCGAACCCACCAGTTGCCCGACCCTCACCAAAGGCCCCTTCCGATACGATTTCGGTGATACCGCCATGACAACCCCCCTTCTGGCCATGCACACGCTGGGACACGATTTTGTGCCGGCTCCAATTCATGCCGGAGGGCTGCGGTATCACGGCATGGCTCCTATCGTGAGCCATCTGTTGGAAGAAAAACTTATTGAAGCGCGAGCCTTTGACCAACTGGAAACCTTCACCGCAGGTGTGCAGTGGGCTCGCGCCGAAGGGTTCATACCGGCTCCGGAAACCAATCATGCCATCGCCGCCGTGGTGCAGGAAGCTTTGCGCGCCAAGGAAGAAGGCAAAGAAAAGGTCATCCTTTTTAACTGGAGCGGCCACGGATACGTGGACATGGCCGCCTACGATGCTTTCCTCTCGGGGAAACTCACGCGCTACGAACTTCCGGAAGAAGAGATTCGGAGAGCTTTGGCATCCACCGAGGCTTTTCCCAAACCGTGATCTGCAAAAAGACAGGATCCTTTCGATGAACGCTCAGGACATCCTGGCACGAATGGACGCGTTGGAAACCCGGTGCCCCAAGCTGGGGCACCAAGTCACCTTTGAGTACTGCCGACAGGAATCCTTGAAAAGGCCTTGTTCCAGAGCCCTTGTGTGCTGGAACCATCGGCTTCCAGTGGAAATGATTTTGAAAAAACTTGTTGGAGAAGAAACCTACGAAGCGGTTTTTGGAGGACCACCCAAGAGCCGCGTGGAGAGCCTCATGGAAGCCATTGAATCCGCCAAGCAAAGGTGCAACGCCGGCGGTTCGGGGCCTCGTGAGGCCCCGTCATGAAAGGCATCTGAACCCCGAAGAGGAGCCTTGTATGCGCAGAAAACACTTTCTGACCAAAAAGGCACTAACCGTGTCGATCTGTTTCATGTGCTGGATCGGCACTATGGCACCCGCTTCCTCTTTTGCTTACGATCTTCCTCCCGTCAACCTGGGTTTCACCAGTTTTCTGGACGGCGGCCCTCCTGCCGGCCCTGGCTTTTATTTCACGCAATACCTGCAATATTGGAGGTCTGAGACCTTTCGCGACAAGAACGGCGATCGCCTGTTTCCCAGCATGGTTAATGAAGACTTGAGTGTGTGGATCAGCCTCACACAGTTCATCTATCAGAGCAATCAGCCCATTCTTTTAGGCGGCAAATGGGGTGTCGATGTCATTCTTCCCTACGTGTCCCCCGACCTGGATTATGCCATCAGCGCTCCACTACCCCAGGCCAACAGCTCGGGCTTTGGAGACCTGCTTATCGGCCCTTTTCTGCAATGGGATCCCATTATGGGCCAGGCAGGACCACGATTTATGCATCGTGTTGAATTTCAAATGATTTTTCCCACGGGAAAATACGATGCCAACCGGGAAATCAATCCGGGAAGTAATTTCTTTAGTTTCAATCCCTACTGGGCCGGCACCTTGTTTCTAACGCCGCGCTGGACGGTCAGCACCAGGATTCATTATTTGTGGAACGCCAAAAACACCGATCCGAATCGAGCCTTTGGCGACGCCGACGATACGCAGGCTGGGCAGGCCGTGCACCTGAATTTCGCTTCCGCCTACGAGATCCTTGCTCAAAAGATGCGCCTGGGCCTTAACGGCTATTACCTTAAACAAATCACGGACACTCAGGTGGACGGTAGGGACCTGAAGGGCCGCAAAGAACAAGTTTTTGCTTTAGGACCAGGGTTTGTGCTGCATTTTTCCAAAGACACACATTTTTTCTTTAACCTGTATTTTGAAACGGCTGCGGAGAATCGACCCGAAGGGGAAAGGCTCAATTTCCGTATCGTCCATCATTTTTAAAAAGCTTTTGAAGGAGGCGTGCGCAAGACGGCCCGGAAAGGTGTGCCGCCATTCCCTTGAGGGCCGTCGCCTCAGGGTGCTCCACGTCTCCTTTCCGGTTGAGCCGACATCCGCCGCAACCACGACCCTCGAAAGGCGAACCTACGTACGCTGTTGGGAAAAACCCTGTAGGGGCGGACCCACGTGGCCGCTTCAAAAACATTTAGGCATGGCGGACCTTCGGGGCGGACTCATCGGTCCGCCCTTTCAAATAAACAGATCGGCCCCCTAAAGCATTCAGGCATGGCGATCTTTTGGGAACGCCCATATGTCCGATCCAGCACAAAACCCTGGAAAGGCGGACCCACCTGGGCGCCCCATATGCGGACACCCCATTCCTCCACTAGAGGCACATCCATCGCTATGGCCTTACAGACCCAACGGCCTGTCGCGAGAGGCAGGCCCGCCGATTCCAACTTCCGGACCCTTAGAAACTGAAACGATGGCCCCAGCCCAGTCAGTCGGAAAAGGTCTTCTTTCAAACGGATGTCACATCCCTGTCGATCATGCCCGGCTTTTAGCTCTGCGAGGCTGCGGCCTGGCGTTTTTCCGGAGGTATGTATTCGCAATCCAGCTTGCCGCAATAGTCGCCTATATATTCGGCCTGAGGCCGGTACAGGGCGGGTTTTCCTTGAGCGTCCCCGTACTTTTCTTCGATAATGTGAGCACACCAACCCGCGATACGTGATGCTGCAAAAATGCATGTCATGAGATCCCCAGGAAAGCCCAGGATGTGGTAGACGGAGGCACTGTAAAAATCCACGTTGGGCTGAATTTCCGTTTTCCCTCGAGCACTTAATTCCGCCATGGCCGCCTTTTCAATGGCTTCCGTGAGTTCAGGCCAGAGGCGCTGTCCCGTTTTTTCTCCCAATTGAAAAGCCAATCGCTTCAGGATTTTGGCTCGAGGATCCATGGTCTTGTAGACGGCGTGGCCCATGCCCATGATTCTTTCCTTGCGATCCAGGCGATCCCGCACCCAGCCATGAATGTCGCTAACATTATCTTGGACGATCTTCTGCAACATTTCCATAACTCGAGCATTGGCGCCTCCATGCAACTCTCCGGAAAGAGCCCCCACACCCGCAGCCACCCCGGCGTACATATGAGCCCGTGTGGAGACCACTTCTCGACAGGCAAAGGTGGAGGCATTAAACGTGTGGTCGGCATGCAGGATCAGGCAAATGTCCATGACACGGGCTGTTTCCTCATCCGGCTTGACACCGAAGGTCTGCCACAGGAAATTGCCTGCGTGGCTCAAGGTGTCATCGGGCGGCACCACTTCCAGTCCCTGACGAATACGGTGCCAAGCCGCCACCACGGCCGGAATTCGTGCCGTAAGGCGGACCGCTTTTCTAAGATTGGCTTGGCGGCTTTCGTCAAAGAGATCCGGATCCGCCATGGCCAGGAGAGGTACGGAGGCTTGAAGAGCGTCCATGGGATGAGCGTTTTTGGGCCATTGTTTCATGCTTTCCAGAATGAAGGGGGGAAGATCGCGCGCCGACCGCAGATCGTTTTCAAACCCGGCCAATTGTTCCGGCGTAGGCAGGGTTTCATAGAAAAGCAAAAAAGCCGTTTCGGGAAAGGTGGAGTTTTCCGCCAGATCTTCGATGCGGTACCCTCGATAGATCAGCACACCACGTTCACCGTCGATGTAACTGATCTTGGTGTCGGCCACGGCGATGCCGCGCAGCCCGATGTTTTTGGTGCGCACAGTCCTTTCGGCCATGGGAATCCTCCTGTGAACTTCGATGCAAGGGTTCTTGTCTTCGGAATGGGCCACGGCCTTTTGTGTCGGTAGCCGTGCTTTTCGCCGCCATGTCTCCATTCAGGTTTATGACGTCAAAATAAAACGTTTTGCCCATACGGCAAGGACTTCCCCCACGTATTGGGCATCCTTTTTGTCCGAAAGCAGATGATCCGCTCCGGACAAAGCGACAAAACTCTTTGGGTGCCGTGCCGCACGAAAAAGCCGTTCCCCGTTTTCCACAGAAACCACCGTGTCTTCTGGAGCGTGCAAGACAAGGAGAGGTTGCCGAATACCGGCCAAACGCCGTTCGATTTCCTCATCGGGAATTTCTTCCAGGAACCCTCGGCCTATTCGAACCGTCTTTCCACCGAGAACAATTTCCACAGCGCCGTCACGCTGCAGGGTTTTTCGATGAGGGTGAAGGAGTCGAGAGACATGGGTAGGATTGAAAGGAGCTCCGATGACCGCCACCGCGCGGCACGAATGAACCGAAGGTGCTGCGTGCAAAACGGCGGTTCCACCCAGCGAATGACCCACAAGGACACCGGGCGCCAACCCCTGTTGCGCAAGATAATGGGCTGCCGCTTCCACATCATCGACATGAGAAACGAAACTGCTTTTGGCGAAATCCCCTTCGCTTTCTCCAAGCCCTGTGAAATCAAAACGAAACACGGCATACCCGGCGTTGGTCAGAGCCCGGGAGATGTGCACCACGGCCGTAAGATTTTTGGAACATGTGAAGCAATGGGCGAAAAGCACAAGGGCTTCAGGAGTTGCCTCAGAAGGGGTGTCCAAGCGACCGGAAAGTTTTTGACCATGAAGGTTTTCAAAAGTCAGGGATTCCACGCGCATGCTTGCTCCTTTGTGTGGTTGACGGCGGACCTGCCCTGAAGCCTCTAAGACGATGAAGGTTTATCCATTGTCTAAATGACCCGCTGACGATCCAAACTCGGACCTGGCGGCCTGTGCGAGAACTCAGCATGAGTCATTCCAGGCCGATACGTAGGGGCCCAGCTCACCGTGCCTCTACGTGTCTCACCCCTTCTTTTCTTGGGCGCGCGGGCGTCCCGCCTGCACACACAGAGGGCCGGAAGTCCTTTTCCCCAAGAAAAGACACAGTTACAGGCTTGAAGGCGCAAGGCGGCGCCTCCTCTCTGCCTTAGTATGCCGTTGGATGTGCCATGGTCTTGCCGGTTCTCGGGCACGCTCCTACGAAAAATTCTTTCATGGACAAGCTCTTAACAACCTGCGCATGACGGCGGTGACAGCCGACTGGATTCCAGGTTTTTCGCTTTCACGCGGGCCGGCTACATTGAGCACTCGAATGCCATGGGTTTTTCCCCAATGACGAATGTGGCGTATCATTTCCTCGGTGTCGGTGGTGCCGTCCAGGGACACCACAAGGCATGGTTTCTTGTGGCGAGAGGCAAGGCGAATGGTCAAGGCTGTGCCTCCGGTAGGTTTGCCTCGACAAAAGACCAGAGTCCCGTCCGAATCCAAAACATTGGCTTCCGTCCGAGCCTGGTAAGCGCTGGATACGTGTTCTTGAAGAGGGTATTGATCAGGAATGCGCCCGTCTTCGGCTCGACGTCCCTTCGGACACCAGCCGCCGCAGGGTTTCCCGAGAGAAAGGGCCGCGTCCAAGGCGCCGCGGTCCACTCCCGTTTGTCCGCCGGAAATGATTTTTTCAAAAACAGCGTCTTCTTGCCAATTCATAAACGTTCTTGTTGTTGACCTGCTCTGCTCCGCCCTCGGACCACGCGACCCACCGTCACGGCACCAACCCAGGCGGCTTCAGCATCCTTGAGCGCGTCGGCGCATTCGCTGAGCGTGGTCCCCGTGGTGAAGACATCGTCCACAATCACCACTTTCCGACCACAAACCGCCTTTTCATCAACGACCCTAAACGCGCCGCGCACATTGCGCAGTCGGTCTTGACGAGAAAGACGCGTCTGCGGTCTTGTGCATCGCGTTCGCCAAAGAAGGTTCACCTTTATTGGGCGGGAACACACGCGTGCGGCGAACCTGGCCAAAAGAGCCGCCTGATTGAAGCCGCGGCGCTGCACACGCCGCAGATGCATGGGAACTGGAAGAATCAGATCACATTGATCCAACAGGGCCCGTGTGGGAGCGTGCTGAGCCAGAAGACGCCCCAGAGCCGGGGCCCAATGGAGCCGCGCACCGAACTTGAGCTGAAGGATGCCGCGACGCACAGGACCTTCGTAAAGTGCCACGGACCGGGCTGCATCAAATCGATAATGACCTTGCAGGCATTCCCCGCACAGGTGATCCGGCATCTCTGCCGACGGCGTGTAAGGTAGACCGCAGAGCGGGCATAGAGGAGATGCAAGAAAAGTCACCTGATGCAGGCAGGAGCGGCACCAGAATGGGTGCGTGTCTTCAGAAATCTTACCGCAGGCCGCACAGCGGGGTGGAAATACCACATCGGCACACCATTGAAAAATGGACCCCAGCGCCTGGAGGCCATGGCGAAAATTTCCAAGCGAACCCATAAGGCGAAGATTCATGGGAACCCTTGACGATTGAAGCCGCCTAAGTGTGTGCCCTGATCCGATCCGACAGCCTAAGAATAGCCCGACGCTAGGCCATGAAGAAAATCCATCGCAAGACAACAAACCCTTGTCAAGGCGCACCGATGGGTGTGCCCTCAAACCCATTCCAGGTCGGGGCTTTGGGGGCGGACACATCGGTCCGCCCCTACAAGGACCGGCCCGGCATGGCCAAGACCTCGATCCAACAACGAAAACCCACCCTTGATTTTAAAGTCGCGGAAGGCTAGGCCCAGACCTAGAACGCACAGTGCGCCGTCAACAATAGATCAAGCCCTCATCGACAAAAAACCACGCCCCAATCAACAAACCTCTGTAGGGGCCCATCGACGCGTGCGTCCTCAAACCCATCCCAGGCCGGCTGTTTGCCTGCGACCTCATGACCCCAAGCGCTCTATGACGGCATCCGCAAATTGGGAACACTTCACTTCCAGGGCTCCATCCATCAAACGCGCCAAATCATAGGTGACAATTTTCTCAGACACCGTGCGTTCCAGGGCCTGTTCCACCAAGCGCGCAGCTTCGTTCCAACCCAAATGATCCAGCATCATGGCTCCGGACAAAATCAGGGAACCGGGATTCACCTTGTCCAAACCCGCATATTTGGGAGCTGTCCCATGGGTCGCTTCAAACAAGGCACACTGATCCCCGATGTTGGCTCCAGGAGCCATTCCCAGACCACCCACCTGAGCCGCCAGAGCATCCGAGAGGTAGTCGCCGTTCAGATTGGGCGTAGCCAGCACATGATACTCTTCGGGGCGAAGCAGAGCCTGCTGGAACATGGCATCGGCGATACGGTCCTTGATAACGATTTTTCCCGAAGGTCGGCGACCGTCCCATCGATTGAAAAGCTCGTCTTCCGTGATCGTCTCATTGGCAAATTCTCGGGCCGCCAATTCATAGCCCCACTGTCGAAAAGCCCCTTCGGTATATTTCATGATGTTTCCCTTGTGGACCAAAGTCACCGAGGGTAAGCCATGCTGCAAAGCATAACGGATGGCTCGACGCACCAGTCGTTCCGTGCCGAATCGAGAGATGGGTTTGACGCCAAGCCCCGCCTGCTCCCGCACGCACACCCCCATTTCTTCACACAAAAAGGCGCGCAGTTTTTCCGCTTCCCGACTTCCGGCCGGCCATTCAATACCCGCGTAAACATCTTCCGTGTTTTCTCTAAAAACCACCATGTGCACACGTTCCGGGTATTTCACGGGAGAGGGAACGCCACGAACCCATCGCACGGGTCGAACACAAGCATAAAGATCCAGAACCTGCCGAAGGGTCACATTGAGGCTGCGCAGGCCTCCCCCGACCGGTGTGGTGAGAGGCCCTTTGATGGCCACGACACACCGACGAATATCTTCGATGGTCTGTTCCGGAAGCCATTGTCCGGTTTGGGCGAAAGCCTTTTCTCCGGCCAATAACTCTTTCCAGACGATTTCGCGAGACCCTCGGTACGCCGCTCTCACCGCTTCATCCAACACGCGCTGCGCTGCCGCCCAAATCTCCGGGCCCGTGCCGTCTCCTTCAATGTATCCGATAACAGGCCGAGAGGGCACAATCAGGTGCCCTTGGTCATCGATAGTGATCCATTGTCCCCCATTGGTCGTCGTTTGTCCCATTTGCATCCTTTCTCTGTTCGTGCCGAATCCTTACAAGCCGGATCGCAAGGACACCAAAACCCATGGTCCCGCCTGCCATTGCCTTTGCACGCAAAAACCCACAGCCTCGTAGCGCGCTGTCACTTCTGGGGCTTGATCTTCCAGAAGACCACAAAGGCCGAGCTGTCCGCCGGAAGCCACCCTACGGGCAAGGGTTTCCGCCATGTCGGCTAAGGGTCCCGCCTGAATGTTGGCCACCACCACGGCAAAACGGCCTGGAACTTGTTCGGCCGTCCCGGTCATGAATTGCACTGAAGAGGCTCGTGGATTTAAAGCCCGGTTTTCCTCGGCGATTTGCACGGCTTCCGGATCGTTGTCCACTCCAACCACCGGCTGAAATCCCAGAAGCGCTCCAGCCATAGCCAAAATCCCGGAACCTGTTCCCACGTCCAGAAGTGATGGGGGGATTGATCCTCGCCACGCAGCGATGACTTCTTCCAACCATTCCAGACAAAGGCGCGTGGTTTCATGATGTCCGGTGCCGAAAGCCATGCCGGGATCCAAGGTCAACACCAGGTCGTTCGGTAGCGCTACGTAGCATTCCCAGGTGGGAGCGATCACCAGACGTTTCCCCACTCGAAGCGGTTTAAAGCCTTCCTTCCATCGAGCGTTCCAGTCCGTGTCTTCGCAAAATCCATAGACGATCGAATCGGTTGCGGGCAAGTCTAAGGATTCATGAAATTTTTTCACCGTTTTTTCAAGAGTGTCCTTCCAGTTTGAAGCCGCTTTTTCAACGGAAAGATAAAGCCTGACGGCATTGTCATGCACCTGGACACCGACTCCAAACGTTTCCGCCAAGACCGCCGCCAGATCGTCGCACGCGGAGTCTCGGCACGGCACATCCGCCGTCCACCATCCCTTGCGCCCATTGACCTCCATGAAAAAAACATTCCCTCCTTTTCTCAAGAGCTCTTCAGTGTTAAGGGTGCAAGCCGCACGGCCTCATGGAAAACACGGGGCGTTTCAAAGACGGCGTCTATTGGTTCCGTGAGGCTGTCAAGAAATTTCGAAAGCCAGCATAGCAAAAGAGATACGAATGTGGGAGGGTTTCATGGCCGTCACGGCGATCGTTCCGGCTCGTTACGCATCCAGTCGATTTCCCGGAAAACCCCTGGCCCTTATCCTGGGTAAGCCCATGATTCAGTGGGTGGTGGAAGGGCTCATGCAGTGCTCGGTTCTGGACCGTATTGCGGTAGCTTCAGACGATGAGCGCATTCTGAGCCTGGTGCGTTCCCTTGGAGTGGAAGCCGTACCGACGCGATCGGACCATCCCAGCGGAACGGATCGGCTGGCCGAGGCGTCTCAAAAGCTCGCTCTTCCACCTACCGATTGGATCGTCAATGTGCAAGGGGACGAACCTGAAGTAGAGGCATCCATGGTGGAAACTCTGGTGCGCACAGCCCTGGAAAACCCCGAGGCTTCCATGGCCACGTTAGCCTATGCCAGTGAAGACCCGCAAGCCTATCAGGATCCCAATGTGGTCAAGGTGGTGATGGATCGAAACGGTCGAGCCCTTTATTTTTCTCGAGCCCCTCTGCCTCATCGACGCGATGCCGGAGCGGCGCCCGTTCGATTTCACAAGCACCTGGGTTTTTATGTCTATCGAGCCGACTTTCTGCGAATTTTCGCCGCCTTGCCCCCTACCCCTTTGGAAATGACAGAAAAGCTGGAACAACTGCGGGCTTTGGAACATGGGTATACCATTCACGTGGGCCTTTCGCCCAAGGACTCATGCGGCATCGATACACCGAACGATTTGCTTCGGCTCGAAACCCTGTGGCGGCAACATGTATAGGAACTTGTCCGAGAATGGATTGTCTCCTGGAAGCACGGGCATCCCGCCCGCATAGGAAGCGGACCGGAAAGCATGGCCTGCGGTGCTGTTGCATGGGGCCGAATCCTGGAAAGACACGGCGGCGTGTGCACCCCGAAAACGTGTCCGCGGTGGCGTGGGGCGGACACATCGGTCCGCTTCTGCAGGGTTTTGTTGCCCTTTGAAGACGAAGATTCGGCATCGAGTGTCCAGCCGCCCGTTTGTCCCGAATGTATGCCTTGTCAGAGGAAATTTTCTCGATAGAATGACTCGATTTGGATAAGATGCGCCGTTTCTTGCGCTATTGCGTTATGAAATGTGACAGCCATGTCTCGGGCTTCACAGCAGGCTCGAAAAGCCGCTCAGCTTGGGGAGACCTATCCGGCCTCTTAGTTTTGCAAAACAGAAAGAGAAAAAATCCATGACCAAACCATGGCGAAGACCTTCAGCCCTTCTCGTTTTGGAAGACGGTACCGTTTTTCGAGGCCGGGTGTTTGCTTGCGCACATCAAAAAAGGGTCCTCGGCGAGGTGGTTTTCAACACGGCCATGACCGGTTACCAGGAAGTCCTCACCGATCCTTCTTACAAGGGCCAGATCGTCACCATGACCTACCCCTTGACCGGCACGTACGGCATCAATGACGAGGACATGGAATCGGCCCGCATTCAGGTGGAAGCTTTTCTGGTGAAGGAATACCAAGATTTTCCCAGCAACTGGCGAAGCCGACGATCCCTGGCCGAATTCCTGGAATCCCAGGGGGTTCTGGGCCTGGAAGGTATCGACACACGCCGACTCACCCGCCATATTCGTGTGGTGGGAGCCTTGCGCGGTATTATCGCCACAGATACAGACAATGTTCGTGAACTCCTGGATGAGGTGCGGGCGTTCCCCGGTCTCGTAGGCGTGGACATGGTGCACAAGGTGAGCTGCTGCGCACCCTATCGCTGGGAAAAAGGCCCTCAACCCGACACCGCCTGGAATGACCATCATCCTGGACTTCGAGTGGCGGCGCTGGATTTCGGTGTCAAATACAATATCTTGAGAAATCTCGAACGGTGCGGTTGCCAGGTGCTGGTTTTTCCGGCATCAACCCCTGCCGAGGAAATTCTGGCCATCGATCCTGACGGTATTTTTCTTTCCAACGGGCCTGGAGACCCCGCGGCCGTGACTTATGGTATCGAAACCGTTCGAAGGCTTCTCGGACACAAACCCATCTTCGGTATCTGTCTGGGCCATCAGCTTCTGGGGTTGGCTCTGGGAGGGCGCACCTACAAGCTCAAATTCGGCCATCGCGGTGCTAATCAGCCGGTCAAAGACCTGCGTACGGGTCGAGTGGAAGTGACAAGCCAAAACCACGGTTTCTGTGTGGATTTGGAATCCATGAAACATGTGCCTGTGCGCCCCACTCACATCAATCTGAACGACAACACTCTGGAAGGCATGGAACATCTGGAAATCCCCGCTTACAGCGTTCAGTATCATCCGGAAGCCGCACCCGGTCCCCATGACGCCACCTATCTCTTTGACCGCTTCGTGGAGCTCATGCGCCGCTACAAAGGGGTTCCCTCGTCCAAGAATGCTCAACGTTCCCGTTCCTAAACCCAGCCCGTGTGACGGAGCTTCTCAGCCATGCCCAAAAGGACCGACATTCATAAGGTTCTCATCATAGGATCAGGCCCCATCATCATCAGCCAAGCCTGCGAATTCGATTATTCAGGCACCCAGGCCTGCAAGGCCTTGCGTGAAGAGGGCTACCAGGTGGTGTTGGTCAACAGTAATCCCGCCACCATCATGACCGATCCCGATATGGCGGACCGCACCTACATTGAACCCATCACGCCGGAAGCCGTAGCCAAGATCATCGCCAAAGAACGTCCCGACGCTCTGCTGCCTACCCTGGGGGGTCAGACGGCACTCAACACCGCGGTACGTGTGGCGGAAATGGGTGTTTTGGAACGTTTTGGTGTGGAAATGCTCGGTGCTCGTGTGGATGTGATCAAAAAAGCCGAAGACCGCCAACTTTTTCGGGATGCCATGACCCGCATCGGGTTGCGTGTTCCCCGTAGCGGCATTGCTTATTCGGAAAAGGATGTGCTGGAAATCGCCGATATGGTCGGTTTTCCCGTCATCGTGCGACCGGCTTTTACTTTGGGGGGAACCGGAGGCGGCGTCGCATACAACCGAGAAGAACTCATGGAACTGGCTCGAGCGGGCCTGGATGCCAGCCTCATTCACCAGGTGATGCTGGAAGAATCGGTGCTCGGATGGAAGGAATTTGAGCTGGAAGTCATGCGCGATCCCATGGACAACGTGGTGGTGATCTGTTCCATAGAAAACATGGACCCCATGGGCGTCCACACGGGGGATTCCATCACGGTGGCTCCGGCTCAAACCCTTACCGACCGCGAATACCAAAAGATGCGCGATGCGGCCGTTGCCATTCTTCGAGAAATCGGTGTGGAAACCGGGGGATCCAATGTTCAATTCGCCATCAATCCCAAAGACGGGGACATGGTGGTCATTGAAATGAACCCTCGAGTGTCCCGATCTTCCGCTTTGGCTTCCAAAGCCACGGGGTTTCCCATTGCCAAGATCGCCGCCAAACTTGCCGTAGGCTATTCCCTGGACGAATTGGCCAACGATATCACTCGAGAAACCAGAGCTTCCTTTGAACCCACCATCGACTATGTGGTGGTGAAAATTCCTCGGTTCACCTTTGAAAAATTTCCAGAAACCGAAGACATTCTCACCACGTCCATGAAATCCGTGGGAGAAACCATGGCCATTGGACGAACGTTCAAGGAAGCTTTGCAAAAGGCCGTACGATCCTTGGAAATCGGCCGATACGGCTTTGGAAAGCCGTCGGCTGAAAACGATTCGCAACGTGGCGACGCGTTGCGTCAGTTGCTCAGACGTCCCAATTCCCAGAGGCTTTTTCAAATTGCGGAAGCCTTTCACCTGGGTTTTTCCGTGGATGAAGTGTCCGCACTGACGGCCATCGACCCTTGGTTTCTGGAACACATTCGAGAGATCGTGGACATGGAAGGTGTTCTCAGGTCGGAAAACCTCACGGCCGATGCGGAAGGTCTGCGGCTGGTCAAGAGCTGGGGCTTTTCCGATTGCCGAATCGCGGAATTGCTGGGAACGGATGAAGAAACCGTCTGGAAGCAGCGCCATAACCTTGGGGTCCGCCCCGTTTACAAGCTTGTGGATACCTGTGCCGCCGAATTTGAAGCCTACACGCCCTATTTTTATTCTACGTACGAGGAAGAAGACGAATCACGACCTTCGCCGCACCGAAAGGTCATGATTCTCGGAGGCGGCCCCAACCGTATCGGTCAAGGCATTGAATTCGACTACTGTTGCGTGCATGCCGCCTTTGCGGTCAAGGAATTGGGAATGGAATCCATCATGGTCAATTCCAACCCGGAAACCGTTTCCACGGACTATGACACGTCGGACAAGCTCTATTTTGAACCTCTGACTCGAGAAGATGTGCTGCACATTGTGGAAACGGAAAAGCCTCACGGTCTCATCGTCCAGTTCGGCGGTCAAACCCCTCTCAACTTGGCGGTGCCTTTGGAAAAGGCCGGAGCCCCCATTATTGGAACATCACCGAACGCCATTGATCTTGCGGAAGATCGCAAGCGCTTTCAACACCTGCTTCACAGCCTGGGTTTAAAACAGCCGGACAATGCGACGGCGCTCACGGTCCATGAGGCGGTGGAGGCGGCTCGGCGCATCGGTTACCCCGTGGTGGTTCGGCCTTCCTATGTGCTGGGCGGACGAGCTATGGAAATCGTTTACAATGAAGCCTCTTTACGCCGTTTTGTGGAAGTGGCGGCGGCGGTGTCTCCGGGACATCCCATACTGATCGACAGGTTTTTGGAAGATGCTGTGGAATTGGATGTGGATGCCGTCTGTGACGGCGACATTACCCTAATCGGCGGGATCATGGAACATATCGAAGCGGCCGGTATTCACTCGGGAGACAGCGCCTGTGTGCTGCCCCCCGTGAACCTCTCTCGAGAACTTCAGGAAGAAGTCAAGCGTCAGACTCGACTTCTGGCCCACGGGCTCGGAGTGATCGGGCTGATGAATGTGCAATTCGCGGTACAGCATGACACCGTTTACGTGCTGGAAGTGAACCCTCGAGCTTCGCGAACCGTGCCGTTTGTCAGCAAAGCCACCGGTGTGCCTTTGGCCAAGATCGCCACCAAGGTCATGCTAGGGCATAAACTCCGGGACTTAGGCTTTGACCGAGAAAGAGAGCCGCGTCATGTGTCGGTAAAAGAATCCGTTTTCCCCTTTTCTCGGTTTCCCGGGGTAGATATCCTTTTAGGCCCCGAGATGAAATCCACGGGAGAAGTCATGGGAATCGACAGCAACTTCGGGCTGGCTTTTGCCAAGGCTCAGATGGCGGCCGGCTACACCCTTCCTCTTTCCGGAACCGTTTTTGTCAGTGTCCACGATAAGGACAAAGAGGCCTTCCTGCCCATCGCTCGCAGCTTTCACGACATGGGCTTTTCGCTGATCGCCACCTCGGGCACGCAGGCCTTTCTCACGGCACACGGCGTCCCCGCCAAGAAAGTGCATAAGCTTACTGAAGGGCGTCCTCATGTGCTGGACTATATCAAGAACAAAGAGGTGCACCTTGTGATCAATACAAGTTTCGGCCCCAAAACTTATTCCGATGCGTACCATATTCGACGTGCCACTATTTTTTACAACCTTCCCTACGCGACGACCCTGGCAGGAGCCAAGGCTATGGCACAGGCGGTTGCCGCATTGCGTCAGGGTGACTGGAACGTGCAATCCCTTCAGGATTACCTGGAAGCCATGAAGGCCAACGGTGCATGAAAGATCATGCGGGCGTCACGGGAACCCCAAGGACAAAAACACATGAACGCGGAAAGAATGCATTTACTCAGAAGGCCCTATGACCCTAGCCGCCGTGAAGAATGCGGCGTTTTCGGTGTGTTCGGCCATGAGGAAGCGGCCAAGTTGACCTACTTCGGCCTGTACGCTTTGCAGCACCGAGGTCAGGAAAGCGCCGGAATCACCTCATCCGATGGCTGTCACATTTACGAATCCAAACATATGGGCTTGGTGTCCGAAGTTTTTAAAGAAGACACCCTCAAAAGCCTCAAGGGTCACCTGGCCATCGGCCATGTGCGCTATTCCACCACGGGATCTTCTCGGCTGGCCAACGCACAACCTTTTGTGGTCCTGCATAAAAATGAATATTACGGTATCGCGCATAACGGGAACCTGGTCAACGCAGCGCAACTTCGGCGTGAATTGGAACGGGAAGGGACTATCTTTCAGTCCACCATGGATACGGAAGTGATTGTCCATCTGATGGCTCGAAAGCTTCAAGACGGATTGGAAGAAGCCTTATCCCAGGCATTGGCCAAAGTGCTAGGGGCTTACTCCTTGGTGCTGTGCACGCGAAACACTCTGATCGGAGCGCGGGATCCTCGAGGGTTTCGGCCTTTGTGTTTGGGACAGTTGAACGGAAGCTATGTGTTGTCTTCGGAAACCTGCGCCTTGGACCTCATTGAAGCCACCTACATTCGTGATGTGGAACCTGGAGAAATCGTTATTATTGATCGAAACGGTCTGCGATCCTTCAAACCCTTTCCAGCGGCTCGAAGCGCCTACTGCATCTTTGAATTCATCTATTTCGCACGACCCGACAGCACCATTTTCGGCCAAAACGTCTACACCTGCCGCAAACGGCTGGGACATCTCATGGCCCAGGAAAACCGTATCGAAGCGGATTTCGTCATGCCGTTTCCCGACTCAGGCACCTACGCGGCTTTGGGATACTCCGAGGAATCCGGAATTCCTTTGGAAATGGGGGTCATTCGCAACCATTACGTGGGCCGCACCTTTATTCAACCTTCCCAGACCATGCGCGATTTCGGCGTCCGTGTCAAACTCAACCCGGTCCGCGAAATCCTTAAAGGCAAACGGGTCATTATCGTTGAAGATTCCATCATTCGAGGCACCACCACGCGTACCCGGATCAAGACTCTTCGAGAAGCCGGAGCCCGCGAGGTGCACATGGTGGTCAGTTGCCCTCCGCATCGACACCCATGCCCGTACGGTATTGATTTCTCCACCAAAGGAGAGCTGATCGCCGCGCAACACAGCCTTGAAGATATTCGAACCTTCATTGGCTTGGATTCCCTGGCCTACCTTTCCCTCGAAGGGCTTCTCAAAGGGGCAGGAGCCTCCCTAGACGATCACCCATACTGTCTGGCGTGTTTCACAGGAAATTATCCCGTGGCATTTCAGGAAGAGGTGCGAAAGGACTGCTTTGAGTAGAAGATCATCCCGCACAGTGTTATCGGCTTCTGAAACCAAGACCTTGAGGGATGCCCCAAGAGCCTTGAGTGCTCGAGATCTGGTGCGAATCGCCAAAGAGGTTTTGCACATTGAGGCTCAAGGGCTTTTGACCCTCATGGAACATGTGGATGAAACCTTCGCGCAAGCCGTGGAATGGATCTACAACTCTTCCGGGCGTGTGATCGTGACCGGCGTCGGCAAATCGGGCATCGTGGGTCGAAAGATCGTGGCCACTTTGAGCAGCACCGGTACCCCGGCCCTTTTTTTGCACCCCGTAGAGGCCATGCATGGGGATTTGGGCATGGTCCGTTCCGAAGACATTGTGCTGGCTCTATCCAACAGCGGCGAGACCGACGAAATTAACTTCATTCTGCCGAGTCTGCGGGCCATCGGCACCAAGATCGTGGCTTTTACGGGAAATCTGCAATCCACCCTGGCTCGTCACAGTGATTTGGCCATCTTTACGGGAGTGCCTCGAGAAGCCTGCCCGTTCGGGTTGGCTCCCACGGCCAGTTCCACGGCCATGCTGGCCATGGGGGACGCTCTGGCGGTGGCTTTGATCAAAAAGCGGGATTTTACGGTGGTGGATTTTCGTCGCTATCATCCTGGAGGGCAGTTGGGGCAACGACTCCAAAGTCACGTGATGGAAGTTATGCGCCGTGGGGAGGCCATTCCCATGGTTTCCCCGGATTGCCCTCTGGTGGAAGCCGTTCGCGTGATGTCGCAAAAGGGCCTGGGGGCTACCCTGGTGGTAAGCCCGGACCAGAAACTCATGGGGATCGTCACAGACGGTGATCTTCGTAGAGCCTTGGAACGTTATTCTCTGATTACGGATTTGCGGGTTGATCAGGTCATGACGATCAATCCCAAGACTGTTGAACCGGACCGGAAAGTGGGAGAAGCCATCGAGATCATGGAGAAACATTTGGTCACGGTTCTTCCCGTGATCGATGCCGCCCACAGAATCGTCGGTATTTTGCACCTGCATGACCTTTTGGGAAAAGGGCAAGTCCGCTTTTCGCTTTAGGAACTGAAGATGAATAGTCTTTTAAGGGGTCTCTGGTGCCGCCTTTATATTCCCGAGGATCTGGATGCTATGGATTGGCGGGGTTTCATCGGGGCGACAGCCCCGTTTGTGGACGGCTGGGTGATCGATCCTCCTTTTTGGATCTTGCCCGAAGGCAGGGCGCATCTGCAACCCGAGGACCTGGAATCTATCCCTGAAGTGGTCGCTCGACTTCCCGATTATCAGCCGGTTGCAATCCGCATCACGGGTCGAGACCGAGCGGAAACTTTCGACAATGTTCATCAGTTGGAACAGAGACTGGAAAAAGATACCCGCTTTGCTCGCCTGCTTTGGCTGGACACGCCTTTGGTCTACCACGGCAATCGAGGTCTTCCGGCCCTTTACCAACAATTGGGCGTCCTTTCTCATGGATCCTTTGTTTTGGAAAACGATCCCCATCATGTACGGCCTCTGAAGACCTGGGGAAGGCACGTGAACCTGCGCACCAGTGTGTTGAAACTTCTGGCCGCAAACCCTCGAATCCGAGGTCTCATTCATCACGGATCCCTTCAGCGGATGTTTAATTACGCCAGGGCTGTGGTGAAACGCCAGGACTTCGGCCTTATGGACGGGGAAGAACGTCCCTTTTTAGAATATCCCAGTACCACAGGTCTGGTGTCCGTCACAGCCAACGTGGTACCGCGGCTCTGGAAAAACCTTCTGAACCGTAAGACCCTGAGCCCTCGCCTGCAGGACACCCATGGGTACATAGCCCTGATGAAAGGGCTTTTGGAATTATTGGACGTTATGGAACCGGACATGCGGCGCACTGTGCCTTGGGCGCTGCATCACCTGGGGTTCCTTCATGAGGGTCCGAGCCTTTCCGAAGATCGTCAGCGACGACTCTCCGGATTTCTTAAGCATGCAGGGGATTGATGTACGGCCAAATTCTTACCTTCATTGTCGCCCTCGCTCTCTTTTCCATTCACGAACCGGGCAACGAAACCCTTCGTCCACCTGTGAAAACCCTATCTATGATCTTTGCCGTCTTTGGCATGTTTTTTCTCCTGTGCGCATGGCTTTTCAGCCGTCTGCATGCGAGCTTAAAGAGAGGGGCATCCCCGGAATGGGTTTCGGCTCGCTTTCATAAGCTCCAAAGTCACTTGACCATTTTGGCTTTGGGGTTTCTTGCCGTTCATGTTTTTGTGTTCAACATCAAAGACTTTTTTCAATGGATTCCAGGCTTCACCCGTTCTTCCACCCTTTCCGGTCTGGTAGGCCTGGCCGTGTATTTCCTGCATTTGGCCGCCATCTGGTTTTGGGCGCATCCTCTGTATCGTCGTCTTACCGGTTCCATGTCCGGCCGGTGGCTTTATATACGAGGTCACTTCGGCTTCTATACGGCTCTTTTGTTTCCATGGTTCTTTATCGCTCTTATGCTGGATACGCTCCAGTGGGTGCCCCTTCCGGGCTTTCTTCGTTCGGAACCGGGGCATATCGTCCTCTTCGGGAGTGTTTTTACGCTGTTCCTGTGCCTCGCTCCACCTGTCATCGTAAAGTTTTGGCGCTGCCAACCCATACCTGCGTCTCCTCTACGAGATCGTCTGGAAGCCTTTTGTCGATCCCGGAATTTTCGGCTGGGTGATTTTCTTCTCTGGCCTTTGTACGGAGGAGATCATCTTTCCGCGGCGGTGCTCGGCATTTTACCCCGATTTCGATACATCCTCGTGACGCGAAGCCTTTTGAACCTGCTCAACGAACGGGAACTTCAAGCCGTTGTGGCCCATGAAATGGGTCATGTGAAAAGATTTCACGCCCTTTTCTATCTGAGCTTGTTTCTCGCCTACGCCGTCGTCTCCTACGCCTTTCATGACATTGTGCTTCTCATGATCCTTCGAGAAAAATGGGCTCTTCACTGGGCGCTTTCCACCGAGACTTTTCATCGAAACCTTTTCAGTGTGGTCTACAGTATTCCGGTCTTGGCCCTGCTTGTGGTCTATTTTCGGTATCTGTTCGGCTATTTCATGCGCAACTGTGAACGCCAGGCCGATCTGTTTGCCTTGAAAACCCTTGGGGATCCGTATCCTTTGGTTTCATCCCTTCAAAAAATCGCCCTCCACAGCGGCCATATCGAAGACGTTCCCAGCTGGCATCATTACAGCATTCGTCAACGGATGCTTATGCTGCTGGCAGCCGCCAAGAATCCGGAACTGATTGCAGCCCATGACCGTAAGCTGCTGCGTTCCGCCGCCATTTTCTTTCTAGCTCTGGCCTTCCTGATCCATGGAGCGTTGCAGTTTCGCGATTCCAACAAGGCACAGGCTTGGCGTCAGGAAATTCAGCTTCATATTCTAGAATCCCAACTCCAACTGGATGAAAAAAAGCCGGAACTTTACATGGCTTACAGCGGCATCCTCATCCAACGTCAGCGGTACCACGAAGCTCAACTGATTCTGGAAAAGGGTCTCAAGCTGGCTCCTTCTCACCCCGGCCTTCAAAACAATTTGGCATGGCTGTACGCCACAGCCCCTCCACCCTTGCGCCATCCCCAAAGGGCTCTGGAATTGGCCTTGAAAGCCGCCGCGCAGCATCCGGACCCTTCGGTGTTGGACACTTTGGCCGAAGCCTATTACGTCAACGGGCGCTATGAAGAGGCTTTGGCAGCCATTCGAAAAGCCATTAGACAGAAACCGGAAAATTTGCCTTATTTTCTGAGCCAGGAAAAAAAGTTTCGGGAAGCTTTGGAAAAGAACTCGCCGTGACCTATTGAGCGTTCATGGCGCTGAGGATGGCGGGCCATGAGGGAATACGGAAAAAGATTATCGGTTTAGGGGCGGACACGTGGGTCCGCCTCTATGGGGTTCTTTGGGATACGAAGAAATAATGAGGGTGGCCCTGAACCCTGCTAGAATCGGCTCACAATCGCAATAAGGTGCGCGACTTCGGACAAGGGAGCGTTAAGATTCGCCCGATGGTTGGCGAAAAAACCGTCCAGATCCGCGTTCAGGACTATCCATGGATCCATTTGTTCCGCCCGATGAAGTTCATGGAGGATTTCATCCATGATATCCACGGCGTCAATGGTTACCAGCTGCTCGTAGAAACCTACTCGGCACACCTTGAGGATTTCGTACATCACATGGGCAACCCCTTTGGCATAGTAAAAATAGTCATCCACATCAAACCAGCTCACAGTGCGCCCATCGGGATACCGGTCGATAATGAGGCTTTTGTTCACATTGCCTAAGAGATCCCCATAGGTTTTCAGGAGCGACAGCAAATTATCCGTCCGATAATAAAAGTTGCGTCGACCGGTTTTAAGCTTTTCCAAGAATTTTTTCAGGTGGTCCACGGCCTCGCCGTAGGAAGTTTCCGCTGAAGGAAACCAAAAGAGTGTGGCTTTGTTCATGAAAAGGTTAAGGGCGTCTTCCAAGTCTCGATCATAGGTGTCGGCTTCGCCCATGCGGGTGAGGCTGTCTTTGAGGCGCAGTGTCGTAAACCGCATGGCTTCCAGGACACCCAATTGGTAGTTGTTGATGTTGTCGGTGAAACGTCCCAGGATCAAGTCATTGGGGCGCCATCCCAGAAAACGCCCTTTCAGTTCGTATTCCATAAGCTTGATCATGGTTTCCACGAAAGTCACGCCGGGTGTGGGCGAAATTTGGGGAAGTACCACTCCGTGCTCTTCATGTTTTTCCTCTTCGGCATGACCGGGCAAAGCCGGAGCATGAAGCTCCACTTTTGGGGCGTGAGCCGCTTCTTTGGCTTGCGGCTGAACAGTCGGAACTCGGGGAACACCGGGTTGAGCCGGTGCCGGTTTCGTTTCCGGGACAGGACCCGCAGATGGTGCCTGGGAAGCAGGTGTTTCGGCCATAGGAGCCTGAGAAGGACTGGTTGGAGCCTTGGCATCGGTCATGGCTTGCGACGGTGTCGAACCAGTCCCTTCCAAGGTGTGTTTTTGCAAGGCCCAAGAACTTTCGGTGAAAAAAACGAGGGCGCTCAGCAAGAAAAATCCAAAAAAAAGACATCCGAGTCCTCGTGTCCCGACACAGGACAAGGAGGCAGAAGACTTGCGCACGCATCGGCTCATGGTCTGCTCCTTTTCTTCCAAAGGGCGATTAGCGTTCCCCGTAGTATGTGGCACATGAATCCTTGGACTCCCATGCGGACACACTGTGCACTCGCCGGTGCGGCCCGTCCACGACGGGCGAAAGGGTCTCGAACAAAAACCTGGCGATTAGTTCCGAGGAGGGGTTCTTGTCCTGAAAATAAGGAAGATCATTGAGGTACTGATGGTCCAACTGATCCAAAGCCTTTCTGAGTGCTTCTTTCACCTCGCCGAAATCCATAAGCACACCGCTTTCATCCAAGCGGTCTCCACGGACCGTCACCTCCACTTTCCAGTTGTGGCCGTGAAGGTTCTCGCAACGCCCTCGAAAATTGCGCAGGTTATGCGCTGCGGCAAAATCCGCTCTCACTTTCACCTCATACATGAACCCTTTGCACCTCCCGATTCTTTGCAAGCCGCTTCGCACACCTTTCGCCCGGCTCTGTCAAATTCGATTTCCCTTCAAGATCTTAGCCATTAAACTCAAGACCCCAAGGTTTGTCAATCGCCAGAACAGGCGTAAGGGCTTCGTGGGATGGTTGGTCTCGGCGTCCTTTTTGACTATTGACAGGCATCGACGAATTCTTTAGAAAGGGCCGGAAAATGGCGGTGTAGCTCAGTCGGTCAGAGCATGCGGCTCATATCCGCAGTGTCCGGGGTTCGAAGCCCTGCACCGCCACCATTCCCTGGAAAAAAATGGGACCGCCTGGATGAAGTCGGTCCCATTTTTTGTATTGAAATCCGATGGATGATCTTATAAAGGAACGAGAACGCAAGAAGAGATCGGGTCTTTGGTCCACGTGCACTCAGAAAACCCTGAGCGCTCATGAATCACGGAGAAGGAAAGGACAGAAAATGACCTTGACCAAAGCACAGATCGTCGACAACCTCTTTGCCGAAAACGTTTTCACCAAAGCGGAATCCGCTCAAATTGTGGAAACCCTCTTTGAAATCATCAAGCAAACCCTCGAAGACGGCGAAGATGTGCTTATCAGTGGATTCGGCAAATTCAGTGTGAAGCAAAAGAACCAGCGCCGAGGGCGGAATCCGCAAACCGGGGAACCCATTCAGCTGCCTCCGCGCCGTGTGGTGACTTTCAAATGTTCCGGGGTGCTGCGGGATCGCATCAACCACGGTAGGTGAATTTCATGAGTGGCATCGTCCTTCCATGAGGACCTCTCAAACACAGACGGACGTCGGGGAGCCCGGTTCTAGCGTATGGGCTCCCGTGGGTCCCCTCACCCTGAAGACCGTCACCGAGCACTGGATAACCCTACAAAACCTTTTGACGCAGCCATCCATGAGGCATCTGGTGGTGGATCTGTCCCAGGTGAACGCCGTGGACAGTTCCGGTTTGGTGCTGTTAAAGACTGCACGGGACCGCTGTGCTCGAGCTTCCATAGGGTTTGAACTGAGAGCTGTTCCCGAATCGTTTCAGGCTTTTTTTGCCTTTGGCGGCTTGGATCGTGCCAAGTCTGAAAAGGCACCTGTTCCGAGAATTTCTAAAGGATTCGTGACCCGGCTGGGGGAAACCGTCCTTGAAACATGGGACGAGCTGCGCCTCATGGTCTCTTTTGTGGGAAACGTCACCGTTGCATTTGTCCATTGTTGTTTTGACCCCAGGCGCTTTCGCCTTCGAGAAGTTTTCTACTATGTGCAACGATCCGGGTCGGAAGCCATGCCCATTGTGTTCCTGGTAAGCTTTCTCATGGGCCTTATCATGGCTTTTCAAGCCGCGGTGCAACTCAGGCAATTCGGCGCCAACATCTTTGTGGCGGACCTGGTCAGCTTGGCCCTGACTCGAGAACTAGGCCCTCTCATGACAGCCATTATCCTCGCAGGTCGGTCCGCCGCAGCTTTCGCGGCGGAAATCGGCACCATGAAAGTCAATGAGGAAGTGGACGCCCTCACGGTCATGGGTTTCAACGTCACAGAGTTCCTCATTATGCCCAAGGTGACCGCCTTGGCCGTCTCGGGGCCTTTGCTCACCGTCTTTGCCAACGCCTCAGGAATCTTTGGCGGCCTGGTGGTGGGAATGCTCGGGTTGGACCTGACCCCGGCAAGTTTCCTGTTGGAAGTGGGGCAGATTCTCACAGCGGCCGATGTGCTGTCGGGTCTTGCCAAGAGTTTGGTCTTTGCGGTTTTGGTGGCCCTGGTGGGATGTCTTCGCGGTTTGCAGACCGAAAAATCGGCGGACAGCGTGGGCCGTATGACCACATCGGCCGTGGTCACATCCATTTTCATGATCATTTTGGCCGATGCGGTCTTTACCGTGCTTTTTCATGTGTTTGACATCTAGAAGGCTCTTCGACGATGGAGAATGGCACGGATGATGTTTTGATCCGCACCGACGGACTGACTCTGGGCTACGGGGACCGTGTGATCTTGGAAGATGTGACTTTTTCCGTCCATGCCGGCGAAATCGTCACTGTTTTGGGCGGCAGCGGTTGCGGCAAGAGCACGCTCCTCAAGGCCCTGATCGGGCTTCTTCGTCCGATTCGAGGATCCGCATGGATTCGAGGCCATTGTATCACGGGCGAGGACCGGGATACGGTGCTGCATACGGTTCGTCGCCATATCGGCGTTCTTTTTCAATACGGCGCGCTGCTGGGATCCCTTTCCATTGCGGACAACGTGGCGATGCCGCTTGAAGAATTCACTCAACTGCCCCGACGACTTATTGAAGAAATCGTGAGGTTCAAATTGGAACTCGTGGGTCTGGAAGACTTCGCTCATTTTATGCCGTCTGAACTGAGCGGCGGCATGCGCAAGCGGGCGGCTTTGGCGCGAGCCATGGCGTTGGACCCGGAGATTCTTTTTTGTGACGAACCTTCCGCAGGCCTGGATCCTATCACCGCCGCCGAATTGGACGAACTGCTTCTGGAATGCAACCGTGCTCTTGGGATAACCATGCTGGTCATTACCCACGAACTTGCCAGTATAGAAACCATTTCCACTCGGTGCATCATGCTGGACAAATCAGCTCGAGGCGTCATCGCCGTCGGAACTCCGGAACAATTGAAAAAGGAAAACACGGATCCAAGAGTTCGCGCTTTCTTTCACCGCGAACCGGCTTGGCTGCGTTCGGCCGGCTTGGATACGGATGTGCCTCGCTGAGGAGGATTGCTGTGGGTCGTCCTTTAAGCCCTTTTCGTATCGGCCTTTTTGTGCTCTCTTGCGGCCTTTTGGGTATCGTCGCCGTTATCTGGCTTGGCGCTTCCCATCTTTTGGAAAGCACGCAAGCCTACGTGACTTATTTTGACGAGTCGGTCAAAGGCCTTCAAAAGGATGCCATCGTCAATTACCGAGGAATCGCTGTGGGTCGTGTGGTGTCCATAGGACTTGGGCCCGATGGGCGTCTCATTGAAGTGGTCATGCATCTTCGTTCGGATTTTCCCATCGACGACACTCTAGCCATTCGATTACGTGAACAAGGCATCACAGGATTGAGGTTTCTGGAAATTGACACCGCGCCCCCAAATACCGCTGATCTTACGCCCAAGGTGGATTTTCAACCTCCGTACCCCGTGATCCGTTCCTATCCTTCCGAAATCGAGGAACTGAAAATGGCCTTGGAAAGCCTTTATGCAAAAATTTCGGCCATAGACTTAGAAGGTCTCACGGAACAATGGAAAAAGCTTGGGGCTTCCGTCGCCGGTGTGGTCGAAGGAGAAGATCTTTCCGCAACCCTCAAGAACCTTCGACTAGGGACGGAAGCTCTCGCTCGCTTGGGCGAAAACCTGGAAACCACCTGGAACCGCAACGACTTGGAATCTCTCAAAAACGATCTGCGTCATGGCGTGGAAAACTTTTCCAAGACAGCCTCCTACCTGGAAAAGGTCACCGGATCTCAGGATTTTCGTAAAAGTATTAAGAATCTTGAAGAGGGGTTAGCCTCAGCCAAGGAAACCGCTCAAACCCTGGCGGCCATGTCCCAAGAAACCCACGAAACCATGACCCGATGGAAAGGTCAAACCCAGGAAAGCCTGGTCCTGCTGAACCAAAACCTCTATGCCCTCAAAAACCTTTTGGATCAATTGACCGCCACCGTGCGTGCCTTGCATGAAGAGCCCCAAAAGATCTTCTTTCCTGGACGATCCCAAGATCCCTTGGAGAGGCAAAAACGATGAAAATGAAGGTTTTCTTCGCTATGGCGTGCCTTATGGCTATAACGGCTGGAGGATGCTCCGCCCTGTTTCCCACTTCGGCTCCTCCTATGTACTACCAAATCCAGGTCCCGCTCAAATCGCTCCAAGTCTGCAATAGCCCGAAGAAGGAACCTCTGCGTATATGGCCCTTGGACGGCCCGGCTCCTTACGATCGCAACGCCTTGGTGCTCATGACCTCTTCCCATACTGTGCAGGTTTCATCCCGGCACCGTTGGATCACCAATCCCGGAGAAATGCTCGCTCAGGCGGTCACGGAAGCGGCTCTTCAGGCCCAGATCTTTTCCGTGGTTAATGTGCCTGGAAGTCCGGGATCTGTGCCGGAACTGCAGCTGGCAGGCCGTATCCGTGAATTTGCTTTTCACGTGGATCAAGAAAAGACGCAAGCGGTGCTGGATGTGCGAATCATCCTATGGCGGGAAGCAAAACCCCAAATAATCGTCTTTCAAAAAAGCTATCGTGTCACCGAACCCGCCTTCAAAGACGCCTCACCGGAAGAACTCACCGAAACCATGAGCCGGGCGGTGGCACGATGGATTCAGGAACTGATGAACGATCTTTGTCAAGCTTCCCTGAACAAAGTTTCGTAAACCGCCGAGAAGAGGCGTCACCCCAGCATAAGGGTGCGGGCTTTGCTCCTATGAGCCTTTCAAGAATGCCTGCATATTCCCCCATTGGGAAAACGCGAAGCTGTTTTCATAAGGAACTGCGTTTCATACGGATCCGTCTGGCCTAGGAATTTTCATGAAAATGGACTGTGGACCATAGATCCTAGATCGTAGGGGCGGTCACATCGGTCCACCCCTACAGAATTCGCCGCGAAAAGTGGCGATCGGTTCGACCTTTCGCGACTTTGGCCATCGGCTGGACTCATGGCGTGGTCCCGGGGGCGGTCACATGGGTCCGCCCCCTACAGACTATTATCAGAACAATGCCAGGTCTCGCGTTTAAAGTGAAGGACCAGGCCCACATCAATTGAACCCTGTAAAGGCGGACCTGCGTGTCCGCCCCCACAAAATGTGCTGGGACAAGGGGAACCGGTGCGATCCTACAGAAGGTGGTGCGACAGGGGGACAATCGGTCCGCCTGCGCAGGCTTTTTTACTCGTCGAGGCACCGGGTTTCAATTCTTCGAGAAACATGTTCCAGGTGCTTTCTCAACGCGCTGTTCTTGCGATTCAGTTCTTGCTCCACTTTTTTGATGGCGTAGATCACCGTGCTGTGGCTGCGACCAAAGGCCTGCGCAATGGTGTTCAGGGATTCCTTCGTGTACTGGCGGCACAAGTACATGGCCAGCTGACGGGCTTCCGAGATGCGCCGGCTGCGCCCCTTGGCCCGAAGGTCTTGTTCCTGAAGACCGAAGCTTTTGCACACGGCACTGGTCACATGGGACACATCCAAGGTGGGTAGATATTCCAGAATGGTTTGCGTCACGTCTCGAGCCAAATTCAAGGAGATGGGAATGCCAAGAATACTGCTCTTGGCTATCAGGCCCACAAGACAACTTTCCAGCTGACGCACGTCGGAGGTCACTCGATCCGCCAGGAATTCCACCACCTCCATGGGAAGCTGCACATTGTCGCAGGCCGCTTTGCGAAGAATGATTTCCTTCCGGGTGTGAAAGTCCGGCCGATCAATGGGTGCCACCAGAAGCCCTCCCAGGCGGGATCGCAGTTCACGATTGAGCTTAGGGATGTCCTTTGGAGAGGTTTTTCCTGTGCAGATGATTCGGCGTCCTCGGTCCAAGATTTCATCCAGCGTGTAGATCAGTTCGTCCTGTATCTTGCGCTTGCCGCTAAAAAATTCCACCTTTTCCAAGAGAAGAATGTCGCATTCATCCCGGTAGATTCTCTTGAATTCTTCAATTCGATCCCTTTTGAGGGCGGCTACCATCTCGTTGGTGAACTGTTCCGCCGTCACATACCGCACACGCACATTGGGGGCTTGGTGGGCCAGGAAGTTCCCGACGGCATGGGTAAGATGGCTTTTTCCCAAACCTGGATCAGCCATGAGATACACGGACTGGTGATGAAAGCCTCTTTGCGCCGTCATGGCCATGCAGGTGGCATAAGCAAAGTGATTGGATTGACCGACCACAAATTGATCAAAGGTGAACCTGGGATTGAACGGGGACCGTGTCGGCTGTCCAATATCTAAAAAGGTAAGCTGTCCCGAAGGACGTTCCCGAATGAATTCCTCCTCGTCTTTGGCTTCCTCCTGAGCCCTCTGCGTAAGGATTTCAAACCGGCATTCCTTCAATTGAGGAAAACGCTCTCGGGCCGCTTCTAAAATGCGACGAGCCAAATGGCCGCGCACCCAATCGGCATGGAACTTGTTTTGACATCCAAGGGTAAGGCGGTGTCCGTCAAAGCTGATAAAGGAAAGGGTGGCCACATAGAAGTCGTACTGTCCCCTGGAAAGGCCCTGCTGAAGCTTTTCACAGACGGCATTCCATTCATGCTGCATGACTTCAGCCTCCCTGAAACGACTCATCTCCCACGCTCCTCCACAAAGGCACACTTCCTCGCCAACAAAACCAAGGGGGGAAATCCCGCGCACTCAGAGGGGGAACGAGGAAGGATTCTTCGCGAATGGAACTATCCGGGATCGTTGCAGAAACCTCGCGATCAGCCCATTAAGCTTTGTGCTTTGCCGCGGGTCGTGTTTATCGTTTTTCAGGATGCCGGTCAAAGTCCGTCTTCACGAACTTGGCCTCGGCCCCGGGTGTCCGTTTCAATCAAAAACTTTTTGCAATGCACAGATGTTACGGAGACACTTCACGCAACTTTGCGATTCGCCGATTCTTTACTCATGCACGCTTTTCCATTGCGATATCATTTTCTTGGAAACGAACCCTTTGGAAGGTGTCACCCACCCCTTTGAGGGAACTTTACCGTTCTTCTCTTTTCGCACAATTTCTTAGATTTTCACCTTCTGACGATGTTGGTGCCCGCACGTCTTGAATCTTTTGGAGGTTATGGTAGGCTGCGTTCGATTCGGTCCATGGAAAGGGGGTCTCGTTGAAAATTCCAACAATGATTGAATGCTTGGAGCTTTTGCGAAGGGTGAATCTGCCCGATCACATTGTGGGTCACAGCCTTCAAGTGGCTCGATGTGCCGTAGCTTTGGCTCAGCACCTTAACGCCGACGGTCATCGGCTCAATCTGGATTTGGTCTGCGCCGGCGGACTGCTCCATGACATCGCCAAGGACATTTCATTAAAAACCGGCGAAAATCACGCCCAATTGGGTGCCTCCATGCTGGAAGAAATGGGCCTGAGTCTGGTGGCTCCCATTGTGCGCGACCATGTTTATTTGGACGAAGGCATGCTTGAGGCTCCTTTTTCCGAATCCCTCCTGGTGAATTATGCCGACAAGCGCGTCAAGCATCTGAACATCGTGGCTCTTGACGAAAGATTTTCCGATCTTGTGACCCGCTACGGCAAAACTCCGGAAAGAAAAGCTCTGCTGGAACACCGCCACCGACTCTACAAGATTCTGGAACGACGGCTTTTTGCTCACACCTCACTTGAACCCGAACATTTGGCCGGTGAAGCTTTGAAGATTCCCTGGCTTCAAAGCTGCTCCCTTTCGTCCGGGTGAGTCACGGGCGGAACCGCTTTTCGGCGATCCAAAGAGAAAGCCGCTTAGAATGCAACGGCAGCAGGAAGGAGGCGAAAAATGGCAGGGACCAAGCTGAGGGTTGCGCTGTTAGCCGGGGGGGTATCGGCGGAAAGGGAAGTGTCCCTCAAAAGTGCGCAGCAGGTGTTTAACGCTTTGGATAAGGACAAGTACGAAATCTTTCGCTACGATCCGCGCGATGATCTTCCCCGCCTGGTTCAGGACGCCTCTCAAATCGATGTGGCTTTAATCATCCTGCACGGTCGTCTCGGCGAAGACGGCACCATTCAGGGGTTTTTGGAATCGCTGGGTATTCCCTACCAGGGAAGCGGTGTTTTAGGAAGTGCCGTGGCCATGAACAAGATCGTGAGCAAACAGCTATACCAACAGGCCGGTATTCCGGTTGCCCCCTATCTCGTCGTCGATCGAACCAACCCTACGCCGTTTCAAAAAATTGTCGAACAATTAGGCCTGCCCATGGTGATCAAGCCGGAACATGAGGGCTCAAGCATCGGGCTGAGCATTGTGCGCCGGGAAAAGGATTTGCCTCAAGCCTTGGAAAAAGCCTGGGCTTATGATCGACGGTGCCTGGTGGAAAAGTATATCGCCGGAATCGAAGTGACAGGCGGGGTTTTGGGGAATGACGATCTCCAGGCGCTTCCCCTTGTGGAAATCATACCGAGCGATGCTTATGAATTTTTCGACTATGAAGCCAAGTACACTCCTGGAGCCACCAAGGAAATCTGTCCGGCACGCCTTTCCCCCGAACTCACGCAAAAAGGGCAGGAACTCGCCCTCGCGGCCCATCGCGCTTTGTGCTGCCGAGGCTACAGCCGAACCGACATGATTGTGGACACCCAATCAAGCCAAATCTACGTTTTGGAAACCAACACGATTCCGGGCATGACACAAACAAGCCTCTTCCCTCAAGCCGCCGCCGTTGCCGGTCTCTCCTTTTCTCAACTGTTGGACCGACTCATAGCCCTGGCTCTGGAAGACAAAAGATAAGCGCCCAAAGACAAGCACCAGGTGATACAGATGGCCGTGACAAGTCGAGGCACCCACAACCAAAAAGCGGGCAACCCCAAAGGTAAAAACAGCATGGGATCTTCCACCATGGAGTGATTGACACCCACGGACAAATGAAGCATTTCCAAATCTCTAGGGGTCAGTGAGGCATTCTTGGCTTCTTCCACGATGACTGCACCTCCGTAGGCCAACCCGAAAACCACTGCAGTCATCCATAAGACCCCAACACGCTGAGAAAGGCCCATCACCCTCAGCAAAGGGCTGAGCGCCTTGACGATCCAATGAATCCAATGACGTGCCTTGGCCACTTCCAGCACAATCATGATTCCCATGATGATGCCGAAAATCTTCAAGCACAGCTTTGCCGTCGCCAAGGCCCAAGCCAGGTTCATGTCGACAAAGGTCTGAGAAACCGAACTGGGGAATGCCACTCCGGGCACATCCTGAGGGTTGGTGCCGATAAAAAATTGGAGAACATAGACCGTAGCCACAGCCGCCGAAACCCTTACCAGGACGGCTTTCCAGGCTCGAATCCCCGATTGCGCCTGAATAATGGTTTCTTGAATCATGTTGTGGCATATGAGAATGAAATTGGCCAAAAGGATCATTTCCCCCGTGGTGAAAGGCAGAACCGACATGGAAGCAATGCCGCCGTAGACACTGGTCAGCCCGCCGACAATCAAAGGCACGGCCCCGATGGCCGGAAGGCCCAAATGATGCATGAGGGGCTTAAGCAACACGGTGATGGTGTCCAGGACGCCGGTCCAGGCCAGAAGCGCCGTGCCGTAGGAAACGGGCACAACGATTTTGGCCATCCATAGAAATCCCGAGAGGCCCTTTCGAATACCCTGCTTCAAAACTTCCCGCATGGTCTTCATGTCTGCCTATTCCTTTGGGGTTGGATCTAGGTGTGGGTGAAATAGCCTCGAGGGGCTCCCACATTGTCAAAGGCTGAATTGAAATTGCGGTACAGGGAATGGTGGTCCCGAATGCGGTGCCATTTCTTGATGAATCCTGGAGGAAGATCTTTGACCATCTGCACACCGTGCCATTTCTCCGGCAGAGGAAAGGCATAGTAGGGAAGATCCCCGGGCACACCCCGCACCATAACCACCTGAGGGACAACCCATTCCATATAGGCCAAATAGAGGCGGTGCATGCCGTCATTGATAAGGTTCACGGTTCGGCCGTTGCGTTCCACCGATTCTTCCACCACTGGCGGCAATAAATCAATGGCCTCTTCTTCACCTTTCAGCCATATTTTCAGATAGCCGTTAAGATGAAACAGGTCGAAACCGAATTTTTCCAGTTCCCATTTCAGGTGACGGACCTTTTGCAATTCCTGCACAAGAACATAGCGCTGGGCCGGGTAAAGCTTTTCTGTGGGAATCTCCTCCAGACTGATGGCTGCGTCCCGATACACATACACATCAGGCCGTTTGAGCAAAGTCACACGCCGTAATCGCTCCAGTAACTCTTCCTGACTTCGATATTCGACTCTTTCAACATATATTTCCATAGGCAAGTCCCTGCTTAAAAGAGGAAAGCCCGCTGGTGGCGGGCTTTTTTATGGTTGGGGCGGTAACCCCGGAATGAATGAGGGCTTGTGGTGGCGAGGCCCAGAATCGAACTGGGGACACGAGGATTTTCAGTCCACTGCTCTACCGACTGAGCTACCTCGCCAAAACCGTGCGCGAACTTACAGGATCGTTCTCACCCTTGTCAAGCACTTTATGATTCCTCTTCTTCCTCATCCGGCTCGATATAAAAGCCGTCTTCCAACTCCAAAACCAAACCGTCTTCGGCCGGCTGCCCTGGCTCCGGTGTCTCTCGAGAAGCCGCTTTCGGTTCGAGTTCTTTCTCCAAAGCTTCTAGGTCCAAAGCAAGGTCTTCTTCGAAATTCCCTGCAGATTTTTCTTCTTTGGACGTCCCTTCCTCTAGACTGAATTCCTGGACGGCAAGGCCACCGTCGCGCTCTTCCATGAGGATGAACACATCTTCTTCCGTATCATCTTCGGTATCTACTTCCGCCGATTCCACGACGGCCACAAGCTCCTCTTCGGTGGCAGTGCCATCCTCCGCAGGCAGCCTCTGCACCACAGGCTCCGCGGCTTCCAATTGCGAAAAATCAACTTCTAGCACCGCCTCGCCCTCGGACCCCGATTCCACGCCCTGGATCAGTCCGTCGACCGTTTCCAGTTCGCGACGTAACCGTTCCAACGCCTCATCGCTTAGACCCTCCTCATCCAGAGGCTCTACGTACTCGGCTACATCTTCGACATCAGACAAATCGAACATTCCGGGCTCTTGAGCCGGATCATCGAACCCTTCGATTTTGAGGTCCAACCCCTGCGGTTCTTCTTCCAGGCTCAAAGGCTTTTCTTCAAAGGAAATCCCATCTGTCGGCGTCACTTGCATGCTGGAAGCCGGTGCAGGTTTTTCCGAGAGCGGCTCCGGCACAACCAGAGGTTCTTCGCCCTCGTCCAAAAATTCCAAGGTGATTTCCTCGGGTTTTTCGTCCAAATCCACTTTCAGATCGATCTCACCCAAAAGATCCACATTCCCTTCCACTCCCCGGGCTGAAGCCTCCATGGCGGCCGTCGATCTTAACGTCTCTGCCTTTCGGCACATGGAAAGAATGGTTTCCACAAGGAAAGAAGGGATAGCTGGCGCAAAGTCCCATAGATTGAGTTCATGGCGCGCCTCATCCAGATCCTTGCCGCATTTGGCGCAGGTGCTCACATGGTCAAACCCGATATAACCACATTTTGTGCATTTCATGGCGTCTCCATCCTTGCCATACACTGGGTCTGTTCATGAAACGCCTGTTTCCAAAGAACCTCCACGGCGGCAAGCAGAACCGTACAGGCGGTTTCAAAACGTAAGACATTCTTGCCCAGACTTACGGGCACAAAACCATGAGTTTGAAACGCATGACGTTCTTGATCCGTCCAGCCTCCTTCAGGTCCCACCGCCGCCACAATGCGTGAAACCACCGGGTGCTGTTCTCGAAGGGCCCAAAGGGTTTCTCGAGGTTCCGTCTCGCAGGCAAGTAGCCTCAATTCGTTGCTCCCCTCTGATTCCATATCGCTCAGATGAACCAAGACATCCTTTACGGATTCTTCAAAGCGCATGGCGGGTAACCAGGCTCCGCCGCACTGACACAGTGCGTCTCGAGCAATCTTTTGGTACCGCCAAAGCCTTTTTTCCTTTTGATCCCCCTTGACGGTGTACTGGCTGCGCACTGCCTCAAAAAACCACAGTTCGCAGACATCCAGTTCCACGGCTTGGCGCACCACGAGATCCATGCGTTCCGATCGTACCCAGGGGATGAGGAGCACCGTGAAGACCCTACCCATCCTTTCCTGGGCCACATGGAGAATGTCCAGCTCCACTCGGCCTTGTTGGTACCCGAGAATACGTGCTTTTGCCGTTCGTCCTTTTCCGTCACAGAGTTCCACCATGTCCTTCTGCCGATACCGAAGCACCCGCCACAGGTGATGAGACACTTCCGAATCCAGGACGGCTTTTGACCCGCAAGCATTCAAGGATTCGCAAAAGAAACGACGGCGCGTCATGACATCCACACATGCCTTTCAAGGTATCCGAAATCCTTGAGGCTGAAGTCTTCTTGTCGTCCTTCCATTGTTAAAGAGCCAAACTTTCAAAGTACCATCTCGTGAATCGTTCTCCCCAGAACACATAGCTCATGGCACCCAGAGACAGAAAGGGGCCGAAAGGAAGGCGTGTGACCAACCCTTGTCGGGACCGGGCCATAACCGCAAGTCCCACGGCCGCACCGATCACTGACGATACAAACACCGTAAACAACACTCCCTTCCACCCAATAAAGGCTCCGATCATGGCCAGGAGCTTAATATCTCCGCCTCCCAAACCGTCCTGGTTCCGAAGCCGTTGATAACCCCAGGCGACGGCGAAAAAGAAACCACCACCCAGCAGAGCGCCGATCCAGGCATCGACCCAGCTCATGTGCGGAAAAACGGCCGCTGCCGTCAGCCCGAGGGCTAGACCTCCAAGAGACAACATGTCGGGTATGAGGAAGGTATCCAGGTCGATGAAGGCGATGAGCACTAAAAGACTTCCAAAAACGAAAAACACGAAAAACGGTGCACTCCAACCGAACATGCGGAACAGGCCGGCGGCCATGAGACCCGTGAGCAGCTCCACGGCGGGATAACGCCAGGAGATGCTTTTGCGACATTGACGGCATCGGCCTCGAAGCAGGACGAAGCTGACCACAGGAATATTGTCGTACCAGCGGATCAGGGTGCCGCAGGCTGGGCATCGAGACGGCGGGGACACGATGGACTCACCCTTGGGCCAACGGTAGATGATCACATTATAGAAACTTCCCAGGCAGCATCCGATGAAGAACACTGCGACACGGCCGATCCAGGAAACCAAAGGTGCCGAATCCATAAACCGCTTCCTTTCGTCTCCTAGGTTTCCACAGGGGCTTTGTAAGTGCAGCCGGTGCGAGCGCATACCATGGATTTATCACCCTTTTTACTAACCTTTTCCAACAGTGCCGGAGAACCACACTGAGGACAGGTGCCGGCTATGGGACGATAGTGCAGTACCACATGGCATTCCGGATACCGCGTGCATCCGTAGAATTTCCTTCCAGTCTTACTGAAACGTTCCACAATCTGTCCATCACAGTCTTCTCGAGGACATGGGACTCCCAGACTCACCGGTCTTGTAGACTTGCACTGAGGGTAAGCACTGCAGGCAAGAAATTCTCCAAACCGGCCTTTTTTCAACACCATGGGACTACCGCACTTGTCACAGATTTCCCCGGAGCTTTCCTCACGTTCCAGGAGCTGAATCTGACCCTTCTCGTCCCTGCGGTAGTTGGACGTGAATCGGCATTGAGGGTAACGGCTGCAGGAAAGGAAGGGGCCGTTTCGACTGAAGCGAATATGCAAAGGCCCTCCGCACTGCGGACACGTCATTCCCGTGGGAAGACCTGCCACTTTCAGGTTGAGCATGTTTTTCTCAGCTTCGGTGAGTGTGGTGCGAAAACGTTCATAAAACTCTTCCAGGACCTTGAGGTAGGGACATGTGCCCTTTTCCACTTCGTCCAGGCTCTGCTCCATTCTGGCCGTAAATTCCACATCCACGATTTCGGGAAAATGGGCTGTGAGAAGATCGTTGATGAGCAGACCCAGTTCCGTAGGAGCCAGCTGCCTTCGGTTTTCCTGAACGTATTCGCGGTCCACGATGGTGCTGACAATGGTGGCGTACGTGCTGGGGCGACCGATGCCACGCTCTTCCAGTTCCTTGATGAGGCTCGCTTCAGAATAACGAGGAGGCGGCTCGGTGAAGTGCTGCTTAGGCACAAGTTTGTGGAGCTCCAAAGGTTGTCCCTCTACAAGTGCCGGAAGATGTCCTTGACCGGTCCCGTTTTTCTCTTCGGATTCTTCTTCTTCGCTCTCCGTGTAGAGCACCATAAAGCCGGGAAAATCCACGACCGATCCGGAAGCACGGAACAAGTGCACAGGCCCTGTTTTCTTTTCCAGGGCTTCCGAAGCCTCTGAACCTTTCAAGGTCGCATCTTTCGCGACAGCTTCAATGGTCACAGTTGTTTGAGCGATCTGCGCCGGGCTCATTTGACAGGCCACAAAACGCTTCCAGATCAATCCGTACAAAGCCAGTTCATCTCGTGACAGAAACCGTTCCAGGGATTCCGGGGTTCGTGTCACATCCGTGGGACGGATAGCTTCATGCGCATCCTGAGCTCCAGCTTTCGTCTTATAAAGAACAGGCTTGGAAGGCAGGTAAGCGGATCCGAAACGATCGGCGATGTAGTCTCGAGCCGCCTTGACGGCGTCTTCGGAAAGGCGCGTGGAATCCGTGCGCATATAGGTGATGAGTCCCACGGAACCCTCATCTCCGATTTCTACGCCTTCGTACAGTCTTTGAGCCACCCGCATGGTCTTTTTAGCCGGAAAGCGCAACTTTCGCGCCGCATCCTGCTGCAAGGTGCTGGTGATGAATGGAGGGGGGGCGTTTTTTCGGCGTTGTTTCTTTTCAACCTTGAGCACCCGAAAGATCTTTCCTTTCAGGGCCTTAAGCACCGCCTCCGTCTGCTCTTGGTTTTTCAGCTCACATTTTTGGGATCCGATACGCCAAAGCTTGGCTTCAAAAAGATCCGTCTTGTCCGGCACATCTCCTTGTGGCTTTGAAAAGAGCTGGGCCGTTATGCTCCAGTATTCCTTGGGAACAAACTGCTGAATTTCCCGTTCCCGTTCGCAGATCAGCCTCAGAGCCACCGACTGGACCCTTCCCGCACTGAGACCTCGTTTTACTTTTTCCCACAGGAGGGGGGAGATGAGATAGCCCACAAGGCGATCCAGGATACGGCGTGCTTGCTGGGCATCGTAGAGGTTTTGGTTGAGGTGTCCCGGATTCTGCAAAGCTTCCCGAATGGCCTTTGGGGTCAATTCGTAGAAGAGCACTCGATAGAGAGGTTTCCCGTTGAGCTTGAGTTCTTCGGCAATGTGCCAGGCGATGGCTTCCCCTTCCCGGTCCGGGTCCGGTCCCAGGTAAACGGCTTGAGCCTTGGCGGCCGCTTCGCTCAGTTCCTTGAGTACCTTTTTCTTGGTGCGCAGAACTTGGTACTCGGGTTTGAAGTGATTTTCCACGTCAATGCCCAGTTTGGTCTTGGGCAAATCCTTAACGTGGCCCACCGAGGCTTTCACGATGAAATCCCTTCCCAGGTACCGGTTGAGTGTTTTAGCTTTCGTGGGACTTTCTACAATCAGCAGCGATTGAGCCATGCTTCCCTCGTTGATTCTCGATCATTTCTTCATTCGGCATTTTCGATGAAGTTCTGAAGTAAATTCATCCATTGAGCTGCCTTTTTCAAGAAAGCCGCATAAAATACTTGCCCGGCATCTGGCGCACAAGCCCTTTGATTTCTAAGGCAAGAAGGGTCGCCGTGACGATGGAGGCATTCAGGCCGCTTTCACGGCAGATCTGGTCCACATGCTTGGGTTCAGCCCCCAAGCGTTTCAAAAGAGACGCTTCGGCATCGGACAATTCTGTAGAACTCGAGCTCAAGGGTGCCTCCTCGGTCAGGACCTCAGATGTGCTGGGTCGAATCATGGGTTGGATTTGTTCCAATATATCGTCAGCGCTTTCCACGAGGATCGCTCCTTGGCGCAGCAAAAGATGAGGCCCCAGGCTTCGAAGGTTTCGTGCTATCCCGGGAACAGCAAACACTTCTCGACCTTGCTCCAAGGCAAACCGTGCCGTAATGAGCGACCCACTTTTTGCCGTCGCCTCCACAACCACGACCCCGAGAGCCAACCCACTAATGATTCGGTTCCTTTGGGGAAAATGGCCTGCCAAGGGCGGTGTGCCAAGAGGAAACTCCGTCAAGAAAGCCCCATGAGTCATGACCTGATCTCGAAGGTCTGCATTGGGTCTCGGATAAATCACATCCAATCCACAACCCAAGACGGCCAACGTACGCCCTCCTCCCTTGATGGCCCCTCGATGTGCCGCACTGTCAATTCCTAAAGCAAAACCGCTGACCACCGTTACACCCCGCCTTGCCAAATCCGCACATAACCTTTCTGTGAAGACGAGTCCCATGGGTGACGCGGATCGGGATCCGACAACGGCGATGGCCACCAGGTCCCGAGGTTCCGGAGATCTTGTGGCGTAAAGGATGGCTGGGGGATCGGGAATGTTCTTGAGGTTTTCGGGATAATCCGGGTCGCCCAGGCAGATGAGGCCCCAGCCACGGGCTCTCAGAGCTTGCCATTCCTCTTCTACGGCACGGATGGTGCGTCCGGAAAGAAGGGATGCTTTAGCCTCCTCCCGCAGCCCAATCAGGGAACGCAGATCTTCCCATCCCGCCGCACAGGCCGCCTCGGGAGATCCAAAGCGCTCCAGAAGCTTTAAGACGGAAATATTTCCCAATGCCGGGGTCAGTTTAAGCGAGAGCCACGCTCGTGTATTACTGTCCAGCTCGGTTCGCACGGCAGAGGTACCTCAGTCCTTTTCGTGAGGATTGCTCCATAGTGCACCCCAGCTCTTTTGTCAAACCCCCCATTCTTGTTGATGAACCCTGTAGTCTCGCCCTGAATCGGTCGCCTAAGAAGTTGTAGAGGAATTCTGAGTGCGATTTTTTTTGCAGCGAGGAACTTTGAAACATGCGCATTAAATGTTTTAGGCTACCTTGCGTTTGAGAAGCTCCACGTCTCGTTCCACAACAACGAGACGCTCTTCCAAAAGTCGGTACTCGTCACGACCTACAGCGGAGGTGGACAATCGGTCGATACGGTTGATAACGGTGTTGAGATTTTGGGCCAATCCAAGCATCCATTCTTCAAAGCGTCGGGAAAGCTCTTCACGAACCTTATCGATTCGGTCGTTCATAGCATCCAAGCGCATGCTCATATGATCCATACGAACACTGAGATCATGGCGAACTGTATCAATGTGCCGGTTTGTCTCGTCCAGTCGTTGGCCGGTATCATCGATACGCTTGTTGGTTTCATCCAGGCGAACACTCAATTGATCCAGCCGCACCGTGACCTCTTCACGAACCTTGTCAACCCGGTTATTGGTCTCATCAATCCGCCGATTTGTCTCATCCAATCGTAAGGTCAGATCTTCACGAACCTTATCAACCCGGTTGTTACTCTCATCAATCCGTCGATTCGTTTCGTCCAATCGAAAGGTCAACTCTTCACGAACCTTGTCAACCCGGTTGTTGGTCTCATCAATCCGCCGATTCGTCTCATCCAATCGTAAGGTCAACTCTTCACGAACCTTGTCAACCCGGTT